>JBGOXH010000112.1:0-8941 GCA_041479075.1 Bacteroidia bacterium
CCTAATGGATGTACCGGCGAACCGATGTTTGAATTATTCAGATAAATAAAAAATACTTTCTCCTCCTTTTCAAAGGAGCCTGCCTGCCGGCAGGCAGGGAGTACCCTGACCGAAGTGTCAGGGGGGAGGTGGTTTTCTCGAAACACCCCGTCATCCGCCTCCCGATAGCTATCGGGATGGCGGGGCCACCTCCCGCTTCGGCGGGAGGAAAGTTCAACAATTATTGTATTGATTATTTAGTGTTTACGGAATGTATCTCTGACTTTACATGCTTCAGCCAGGAGGTCCGGATTTTTTTCACAACCATTGCCAAGAATTATAAGATTTGCTCCGGCATTAAAAATTTCCTCAACCTCTTTCTTGTTCCGGATTCCGCCTCCGACAGCTAACGGGACTGAAATATTTTCCCTGACAGCTTCAATAATTGTTGTTGGGATGTGATTTGATGCACCGCTCCCGGCTTCAAGGTATATCATACCCAGACCCAACATTTCACCGGCCATCGCTGTAGCGACAACAATCTCAGGTTTATTAAAAGGAATTGCTTCGGTTTGACTAATATATTCTACAGATGTTTTTGAACCGCAGCTTACTAAAATGTATCCGACTGATATCAGTTTTTTTCTGATATTCTTAAGATAGGGTGCGGCTATCACATGGTTGCCTATCAGCAGTTCAGGATTTCTTCCTGAAATAAGAGAAAGAAGCAGGACGAGATCTGCGTTCTGACTTAATTGTAAAAGATTACCCGGAAAAAGAACCACCGGTATAGAACAATTCTTACGGACTGAATTTATCAAATCATCAATACTGCTGAAAGTTAAGCTTCCGCCAGTCATAATAAAGTCAGTCTTCGATTCAACGGCTACTTTTAAAATTTCAGGCAGAGATTCGCTCCTGACTGTATCAGGATCAAGCAGCAGTGCAATACTTTTTTCCCCGGGGAAGTTATTTGTTTCCATAGTTCTTTTTTGTCCACACTATTGCATAATTGTTATATCTCGAATAAAATAGATCGAAGGTCTCATTAATCTTTTGAGTATGAACACTTCCTTTTATTTCTCCCGATTCCCTGACTTCAAACGGTTCAATGGTTATATTCTTCTTTATGCTGATTCCTTCTTTATCACATATCTTATAAAGAGATTCTTTGGCGCACCAGTGAATGTAGAGATGATATTTCCGGTCTTCAGAGGATTTTGTCACCTTTTCTTTCCTGTTGAGAAACTTAAATGCAAAGGCATTGATGTTCGAGCTCATATATTCGAGATCAATCCCGACTTTTTCGTCCGTACTGCATAAAATTGCTGTAAGCTTATGTGAATGAGAAATACTTATAAATCTTGAGCCATCTTTAAGGAATGGTTTATTATTTTTATTATAAACTATCTTTGCATCCTTACCGAGCAATTCTGCAAGCAATGCTCTTACACTAAGAAATTCCAGCCTGCGGGAAGTACTTGCAAATCCTTTATATTTCTTTTTGTCACCATTATCCAGAACTACCATTCCAAGAAGAGTTTTAATGTCTTCTTCTATCTTCCAAACACCGAGGATGGCAGATTCATTCAGATAATGTTTTGAAATACAACCCATTAATGAGATATTATTTTATTCTTTCTTCCATTTCAGGGTTTCAATCATATGAATGATATCTTCCCTGAAAAACTCATTTACCGGTGCCAGTGAATCGGGGTTCGGCACTGCAGAAAAGTATAACGATCCTCTTAAAAAATGCTTCGTGCTGTCAGTTACAAAAAACTGAACAGCAGTGGCTGTGTTCCCTTTAAGATCATACAAGATACCATATACTTTCCGGTCAGGATCATTGATTAACATTTCATCAATTGCATCGGCTTTTGATATATGATTTTTTACATTCATTTTGTATGTCTCTTCCATTAAACCAGCCAGGTCATTTCTGATATTTTTGTATGTCAGGTAAATTCTGGCGTTGTAAAAGGGAAAATCAATGTTAAACCATCCTGGTTCAGGGTTTGCATCATTCTCGAATGATATCTTCCCATACAACGGATATTCAAAAGATAAAGGCAGATGGAGTGACAGTGAATCGACACCTTTGAATAAGATATACTCCTTGGAAGGCAGGTCGATACGAAAATAACCTTTTGGCTTAGGAACTGCTATATCCCTGCAACTGTAAAAAAATAACAGGGATGTCGCCATAATTAAAAGACTATTTTTTTTCAGGATTAACATTTTTTTCATTTATTTCGACACGAACCTCCTTAATTCTTCTCCTGTCAGCTGATTCAACCATGAATGTATAATTTCCGTATCTCAGGGTTTGATCTTTTTTAGGTATCTCGCCTGTAAGTTCAAGAATAAGGCCGGCAAGAGTTTCCGATTCTCCTCTCACAAAAGCAAATGGATCTTCTTCATTTCCAAGGATTTTGTTGAAATCATTCATTAAGATTTTGCCCTCAAAAATGTATGTTTTCTCGTCCACTTTTCTGTAAAGTACTTCATCTTCATCGCTTTCGTCAGTTATTTCACCGACAATCTCTTCGAGAATATCTTCAAGAGTGATAATTCCTGATGTTCCGCCATACTCATCAATGACAATTGCCATGTGGTTTTTCTTAATCTGAAATTCTTTCAGAAGGTCGTTGATTTTTTTTGTTTCCGGAACAAAATATGGCTGTCTTAGAAGTGATTGCCATTTAAAACTGTCAGGATTGTTCATATAAGGAAGAACGTCCTTGGCATATAAAATCCCTTTTACATTATCAAATGATTCTGAATAAACAGGTATTCTTGAAAATCCTGAACTAATAATGACAGGTATTATCTGGCTGAATCCTGACTTTATATCAACTGCTGTCACATCAGTTCTCGAACACATTATTGCGCTTACGTTAATATTGCCGAAGTTCACGATACCCTTGAGAATTTTTTCATCTTCATTAAGCTCATCTGAGGCAAGCTCTAGTGCATCGGAAAGATCGTCCATGCTTATATTTGATCTGTGCGTGCCCGTTCTTTTCTTCACAAAATTGGAAGAGAGAATCAGCAGCGATGTTATTGGACTGAAGATTTTTTCAAGAAATACAAGCGGGAATGCCATGAAGATAGCCATAGAAACATTATTCTTCGATGCATAAACCTTTGGCATTATTTCGCCAAAGAAGAGGAGGAGAAATGTAATGACGACAGCTTCCACAATAAATCCAATTACAGGTTTAGTGCTGAAGTCGAACATTCTTGCACTGATAAAAGCAGACAATAATACAAATGTTATATTAATTGTATTGTTTGCAACAAGTATGGTGCTGAGAAGCTTTTCGGGTTTGTTATATAGCTTCAGGACTGTCTGGGATTTTTTACTTCTGTTAATTTTGAAGTTCTCAATATCCTCGGGTCTGAAAGAAAAATAGGCTACCTCTGATGCAGACATAAGTGCTGATCCGAACAGGAGAGCAACGAGAATTATTAATCCGATAATTATCTTAAGATCAGGACTTTTGACAATGACCCCTGAAAGAAGTACATAATATGAAATTGCATACCCCGGTTCCAACTGAATTACTTTTAATAAGACAACCTAGAAGGGCAGATCATCCTCATTCTGTCCTGAAAAGGATCCGTTATTTAGATGTCCGGATTCCTCAAAGCTTGTATTACCTTTACCGCCTTCAGAGTTTTCAGCAGATGCCTGGTAAGTCGGACCAGGTTCATTGATTTCGGATGCACTCCCTTTATCCTGAGAATCATTCTTGTTACTGTCAGCCTTTACGGAATAGCTGTTCTGTCCCTGTTTTTTCTCAAGCACCATTAAAGTATCAGCCAGTATCTCAGTGATATACTTGTTATTTCCATCCTTATCGACATACGACCTGGTTTTAATTTTACCAACAATATAGACCTGAGAACCCTTTTTGATTGTTTTTTCAGCAACCTCCGCCAGTGCCCGCCATAAAACAATATTATGCCATTCTGTTGAAGTTATTGTTTCTCCCTGCTGGTTAGTGTAAGTTTCGCTGGTAGCAAGAGGAAAGGTTGCTTTAACAACACCTTTGTCAAAATATCTGATAACAGGGTCTTTCCCAACATTCCCGACAAGTATAACTTTATTGATAGACATGTAGTTATATAATTAGTAATTAATGCAACACAGGACTGTAAAGTTAAGAAAAAAAACGCTTTAAACAATCATTGCAGTATTTATTGGTAAAGATCCACATTATCAATGTTTTATAATTTCCCTAACCAGCTGGCAGCCGATACTTCCAGTCATTTTCTTTCAGGTAACAACTACTGGAGGAATTTGCTATTTCATTGTATTTAAGGCAATAATAAAATATTTTTTAAAAAATTATTATATTAGTGTTTCAATTTAAACAAATAATATTTTTATATTTGCAGGGTTGAAAAAACTAATACTCAAAATAATTTGTTGAATTTTAAACTTCAAGTAAAATGACTAAAGCAGACATTGTTAATGAAATTGCCAAGAACACTGGTATTGAAAAGGTAACAGTACAGAAAACTGTAGAAGCCTTAATGGAAACTATAAAGCATTCGATGGTAACTGGTAATAACGTTTATCTCAGAGGCTTCGGAAGCTTCATCGTGAAGAAAAGAGCAAAGAAAACTGCGCGGAATATTTCAAAGAATACTACAATTATTATTCCTGCACATAACATTCCAGCTTTTAAACCGGCAAAATCATTTATCACCAAAGTTAAATCACACGTTAAGAAGTAGTCCTTTATGCCAAGCGGTAAAAAGAGAAAAAGACATAAGATGGCCACCCACAAACGTAAGAAACGTTTGAGGAAGAACAGACATAAGAAGAAGTAACAGATCATTGGGTGGTCTTAACTGAATAAACAAACCTAAAGGTCCGATGATCTTTAGGTTTGTTGTATATAGCTGTCGGATAGTTGATAATATATTAATTCTGATTAATATAGGAAGTGGCAAATAAGGATCTGATCATTGATGCAGGTGATTCCGAGGTTTCTTTGGCATTGTTGGAAGACAATCAGTTAATTGAGCTAAACAAAGAAAAACGTAATATCAGGTTTTCAGTCGGGGATATTTATCTTGGAAAAGTAAAAAAGATTATGCCCGGGCTGAATGCTGCATTTATTAACGTTGGCTATGAGCGTGATGCATTCCTGCATTATCTCGACCTTGGTGCTCAGTTCCGGACCCAACATAAATATTATTCCGCTGCACTTCAAAAACAGGGGAGAGTTACTCCTGTTCATAAATTCAAGCCCGAACCCGATATTAACAAGGAGGGCAAAATAACCGATGTTCTTACTCAGGGACAGACTGTTATCGTTCAGATCTCAAAAGAACCTATTTCAACAAAGGGTCCCAGACTCTCATCAGAAATATCACTTGCAGGAAGGAACCTTGTACTGATTCCTCATTCTGATAAGGTTTCAGTCTCATCAAAAATTGAAAACATTGAGGAAAAAAACCGGCTCAAAACAATTCTACAGAGCATAAAACCCCGGAATTACGGGATAATTGTAAGAACTGCTGCAGAAGGTAAAAAGGTTGCAATCCTTGATGCTGAACTCAGAGATCTGGTGAGAAAATGGGAATCGGCATTTTCTTCAGTAAAGAAAGAGATTAAATCGCCAAGACTATTTATCGGAGAATTAAACAGGACAACAACAATCCTGCGTGATATGCTGAACGTAACCTTTAACAGCATTCATATTAATGACCCTTCACTGGCTGACGATATCCGCAAGTATATCAAGGAAATAGCTCCTGAAAAAGCTAAAATAGTCAAGGTTTATAAGGGAACTATTCCAATCTTCGACCATTTTGGTGTAAACAAGCAGATTAAAGCTCTCTTCGGAAAAACAGTTTCATTCAAGCATGGAGCTTACCTGATAATTGACCATACAGAAGCCCTTCATGTAATTGATGTTAACAGCGGCAACCGGGCCAGGAAAGGAAACGACCAGGATTCAAATGTACTGGAAGTCAATGTGGAAGCTGCTATTGAAGTCGCCCGGCAGATACGGTTAAGAGATATGGGTGGAATAATTGTTATCGATTTTATCGATATGCAATCTGCTGAAAATAAACAGATCCTGTACGATAAAATGAAAGAGCTGATGGCAAACGACAGGACAAAGCACAACATCCTTCCGCTTACAAAATTCGGGCTGATGCAGATTACAAGGCAGAGAGTCAGACCTGAAATGAATATCATCACAGATGAAAAATGTCCTGTCTGCAAAGGCACAGGCGAAACCAGACCAACAATTCTGTTTACTGACGAACTGGAAAGAAGCCTTGCTTTTATTGTTGATAAAATAAAAACCAGAAAACTGATTCTCAATGTTCATCCATTCGTTGCATCTTACCTTAAAAAAGGGTTTTTCCCTGTCTGCCGTAAATGGAATTTTAGATATAAGATAATACTTAAAGTTCAGGCAGTTACATCATACCATATGCTCGAGTACCATTTCTACGACAGGTACGATAATGAGATCGATTTAGCATAACAACAACTTAATAAGACACCGCCTTCCTCCCGACTCACATGTACTCACCCCCTTCTTTTCCCCCTCTCTGCACTCCGCAAAGAGGGGGAATTGATTGTCATACAACGAGATGACTCCCCCTCGTTACGAAGTAGAGAGGGGGTTGGGGGGTGAGTACATTGTCTTAACTTTTATTACTTTTGTGGCGTGAAATACTGATTTTATGCGGAAGAAAAGTTTATTCATCCTGATCTTCAACCTTATTGCATTCTCAATGCAGGCCCAGATATATGATCCGGTATCATGGAATTTTACCTATGAGAAAAAAGGAGATAATCTGTATGACCTGGTTTTTACGGCCACTATTGAGGAAGGCTCTCATATATATGCAATGGATATCCCGAAAGGAGGTCCTATTCCAACTTCTTTTACTTTCGATACGATTTCTGCATATTCCTTAGAGGGAACCCCTTTTGAAGTGACAACCCCGGAAGAGAAGTTAGATGAAGCTTTCGGATTCAAGATAAAGTCCTTCAGCGGAAAAGCTGAGTTCAGGCAAAAAATAATTGGGAAATCTCCTTCATTTTCTGTTACAGGTTTAGTGAACTTTATGTCATGTAACAATGCTACCTGCTCGCCTCCTAAAGATTTGGAATTTGAAATAAAGATTCAGGATAATACTAATAAACAGACAATTACAGCACAGAGTGAGCCGGGATCCGTATCAATCGGCAACCCCCCCAAAAAAGGATTATTTGTATTCTTTCTGCTTTCCATGGTAGCAGGTTTTGCAGGTATTCTCACACCGTGTGTTTTCCCGATGATACCAATGACTGTAGCCTTCTTTTCACAGGGATCAGAAAACAGAAGCAAATCCATCATAAAAGCGATCATCTTTGGAATTACTATTATTCTGATATATTCTTTGCTGGGTATTATTGTTTCTCTTACAAGCGCCGGAGCAGGATTCGCCAATGCACTCAGTACCCATTGGTTACCTAATTTAATATTTTTTGCGTTATTCTTGATTTTTGCAATTTCATTCTTTGGTGCTTTTGAAATTATGCTTCCAAATAAATGGGTCACTTCTGCCGATTCAAAAGTCGATAAAGGAGGTGTTTTTGCTGCATTTTTCATGGGTCTGACCACAGTGATTATTTCATTTTCATGTACAGGCCCTATCGTCGGTGCTCTTCTTGTTGAAGCTGCCAGAGGAGATGTCCTGAGGCCCACAGTCGGAATGTTTGGATTCGGCCTGGCATTTGCTCTTCCTTTTACAATCCTGGCACTTTTCCCTTCAATTTTAAACAAAATGCCTCATTCAGGCGGATGGCTCAATTCCATAAAAATTGTCCTCGGGTTTATTATGCTGGCATTCAGCATGAAGTTCCTTATGACTATCGACAGTGTTTATTCGTTAAATCTGCTGTCGAGAGACCTTTTCCTTGCAATATGGATTGTACTATTCTCATTACTGGGTTTTTACCTGATGGGGAAAATAAAATTTGTACACGACAGCGATCTGTCACATATAGGCACTTTCAGGTTCTTCTTAATAGTCCTTGTGTTCACTTTTGTAGTTTACCTTATACCCGGACTTTTTGGTGCTCCTCTGAAAGGCCTCTCAGCGTTTTTACCAGCGCAGGAAACATCGTGGTTCTATAAAAAGCAGGCACTCAATAAAAACAATAATATTTCCACTTCATCGGTTCAGGTTATCAATGTAAGTCAGCTATGTACAGAACCTAAGTATGATGATAAATTTGAAATGCCATTCGGATTAAAAGGGTATTACGATTTCAAACAGGGACTTGCCTGTGCAAAAGAGCAGGGGAAACCTGCACTTCTTGATTTTAAAGGGCACGCCTGTGCCAACTGCAAGCTGATGGATGCAAAAGTCTGGTCCGATCCTGAAATACAGAAAAAACTCAGAGAGAATTTTGTGATTATCTCATTATATGTTGACGACAGAACACAACTTCCTGAAAATGAATGGTTTATTTCTACTCTTGACGGGAAGCAGAAGAAAACCATAGGAAAACAAAATGAAGACATTGAAATATCCAGATATAATACCAATGCCCTTCCTCTTTATGTTATTACTGATTACAATGGTAATTCTCTGAATAAACCTATGCCAACCAATTTAAATATCGAGGAGTATAAAAAGTGGCTGGATGAGGGATTTGCTAGTTTTAAAAATCACTAACACGTACTCATCCCCCTGACCTCCCGCTACGCTAAAGCTACGCGGGACAGGCTCTTCTCTGCTGACGCACTACCCTTTATACACAATGTCTGCGGAGTTGAAAAAATGAATGGTAATTTAAAAACATTCAAAATGTCGCAGGAGATTCCTCACTGCGTTCGGAATGACAATGCAAGTTAGTGAGACAAAGGGGGAAGAAGTGGCGATTCGCAGGAGAAATATTGAAATTATACAAGATTCTATTTTGCGAATC
>JBGOXH010000305.1:0-3251 GCA_041479075.1 Bacteroidia bacterium
AAATACTGAACGGAAATATTTTGACATTTTTCATATACTTCAAAGTAAAATCATTTAACGGTAAAAACATTTTAAAATTAATTTATATGAAAACAAAAAGAATATTAATTGGATCATCATTATTGCTGATTCTGTTTTTTGTTACTTCTTGTGCTCCTGTTGGCATGACCTCGCAGGAATATGGTTTCCTTTACGGTATTGTTCACGGGTTCATTTCCCCTTTCGTATTGATTGCAAAACTATTTGGGGCGCATATAGGATTGTATGCTCAACATAATACAGGTTTGTTATATTGGTTGGGATTTATTTTGGGTCTTTTTCTTCTTTTTGGCGGTGGTGGCGGTGGTTATGCAACAAGAAGAAGATGGTATGACTAAAGTGAAAAAAACAGTGGCTTTGACCATAGTTAACCGGATAAAACTGACTACCCAATACCAGAGTTAAATACTTGTTATTTAGTTATTTATGTTAGTGGTCCCGAATACTCGGGATAACTGGCCAAATGTGGTCAGGACGTCCGGATTTTGTAATGAAATAAAAATAAATATTTTTATTTCCTGTTTTGATTATGTCTTACCCGTTTCCCTTCTATTCTTTCAATCGGATCGTTTACATAGACTTTACCAAGCCCGATCGCTGATGTAAGAGTCCCTCCTTTTTTTTCTTCACTAATCCCATCTGAATACCCCAGATCTACCGGAACCTTGCCCCTTCCTCCCTGCACATCTACTACATATGTCGGGCGAAGAAAACCTGTTGTGGCTCCACAAAGGTCTCTGCAAATTTCTTTCCCTTTATATACTTCTGTCCTGAAATGACCTGTTCCCTCAACAAGATCTGCATAATACAGATAATATGGTTTTATACCCAGTTTTCCGAGTCCGTGCATCAGGTCTCTCATTATATCTGTATCATCGTTAACTCCCTTTAGCAGAACAGTTTGGTTTCCAATTGGGATGCCCAATTCCCTTAGAATTTTAATGGCCTGAAAACTCTCTTCAGTTATTTCATTAGGATGATTAAAGTGAGTGTTTATAAAAAATTGCGGCTGTTTAAGTGACCGCGGGGTATATTTTTTCAGCACCTCAATTAATTCATTGTCTTCAATAATCTTTTGCGGCCATACACATGGAACTCTTGTACCTATTCTGATTAAATCAAGGTGGTCAATTACTGAAAGTCTTCCCAGAATTTCATCAAGTCTTTTATTCGAAAGCAATAGCGGATCACCGCCAGAGATTAATACATCCCTGATATCATCGTGAGTTGCAATGTAATCGATTCCCTTATTAATATCCTCAATTGAAGGATTTTTAAGGTCGTCACCTACTTTTCGTTTTCTGGTGCAGAATCTGCAGTACATAGAGCATTCGTTTGATGCTAACAATAGAACTCTGTCAGGATACCTGTGTACTATTGTTCTTGGACCACCAAGAGGAATATCTCCTTCTTCATCAAGTGGATCTTCTGTGAGGTCCATATAATGCTTAAGTTCTTCGACATCAGGAATTGCCTGTTTCCAGATGCCATCATTAATCTTTTCAATGAGCCCGAGATAATAGGTATTTACCCTCATAGGATATTTGGCAATAACGTCCCTGAGACTGGGATCAACTTTTGCTTTCTGCCCGACAAGCCATTTCTCCAAATCTTCGAATGTCCTTATTCCATTTTTTAAAACATCTTTATATGCCATAGATAAATCTCCTTTGTTAGCTTGTTTAAAATTCAATGCTTATGAAAGCTGCTAATAGAAAAAATGGCAGCTGGGTCAAATTTCTAAAGAATATATTTAATTTGCAAATTGATAAATAGAGGAACTATGTCAAGAAGAAAATGTATACAGATTGTGAGAGGACAACACGCTGTTGATGGAGCTGGCGTTCATTTGCGCAGAGTCCTGGGATTGAATACAGTTGAGGATTTTGATCCTTTCTTAATGTTGGATGGTTTTGATTCTACCAACCCTAAAGATTACATCAAAGGATTCCCATGGCATCCTCACCGTGGAATTGAAACAGTCACCTATCTTTTACAGGGAGAAATAGAACATGGAGACAGCCTGGGCAACCGGGGAATTATCCGGGATAATCAATGTCAATGGATGACAGCAGGATCAGGGATTATTCACCAGGAGATGCCTAAGGCCTCTGAAAGATTGTTAGGCTGTCAGCTTTGGGTCAATCTTCCTAAAAAGGAGAAAATGACACAACCAGCCTATCGAGATATCAAACAGCAGGATGTTTCAGTAGTTCAGGAAAAAAATGCAATTATCAGAGTCTTATCCGGGAACTACCAGGATCACCACGGGGCAGTGAAAGGGGAATATGTAAAAGTTCAGTATCTGGATGTAGCGTTAGAACCCAATTGTGTTTGGCATTACCATGAAACCCCCAACGATCAAACCTTATTTCTTTATCTGATTGAAGGAACTTTAGCTGCAGATGATGCTCTGGCTAATTTTGAAGAAAAAGCCTGTGCAATCCTGATGTCAGGTTCATCAGTAAAGAACTCTGAATATGATGAAGTGCTGGTTAAGGCAGGAGCTGAAGGAGCACGATTTTTTTTCATTGCCGCTAAACCGCTTAAGGAAACAGTTGCCTGGGGTGGACCTATAGTTATGAATACGGAAAAAGAATTAGATGAAGCTTTCAGAGAACTTGATAATAACACCTTCATTAAACACAATAAGCCACAGGAATTATAAAGATCTTCTTTGTCTAATTAGAGGTTATTCTATTTAGAAAAGCCAGTGACCTTAACCACACTTGGCCGGAATAAATTGACCAACAAAATCCGGAGTTAAATACTTGTTGTATAGTTATCCATGTTAAGTGTAATCTGTCCAATCAAGTGTGGTCAGTAAACTCGGATTTTTCAATAAGGTCTATTAATGATGGTATTAGGCAATCCCTAAAAGCATTCTCGATTCGTCAATAATGACCTACTATCGTAGCGATTTAGCCTGTCGCCTGCGCTCCGCGACCTCCACGAAACAAAAAGGTCAACCCAAACCCCGCCAGAAATCCGCCTATGTGCGCCATATAAGCAACACCACCCGTCTTACCTGCGTTGGCAATGGAGCCTATGCCGCTAAAAAATTGCAGAACGATCCAAATTCCAATGACTATCAGCGCGGGCACTTGAATCACTTGTCGGCCTTGCAATACTCTGACCTTTCCCTTTGGGAACAGCAAAATGTAAGCGCCGAGCACCCCCGCAATCGCCCCCGATGCTCCCAAATTCGGCAC
>JBGOXH010000262.1:0-4014 GCA_041479075.1 Bacteroidia bacterium
CCTCTCAGATGTTTATAGAAAAATACAGAGGCAACTGTTGTAAGCTCCTCCCGCCCTGAACATCTTACTATGCCTGCTTTGCGGAATAATGCTTCGACTGCAGAATCGGATGATGCCATTGCACCTGTATGAGAAGATGCAGCTCTGCTGCCGGCTTCGCTTGTCCCAGCTTTAATAGCTGCAATTCTGCAACCTTTACGGATCAGTGATGAAGCATGATGCAACAGCTTGTCCGGATCCTGGATGCTTTCCACATAGATAAGCTTGACAGTGGAACTCACTGCTGGATCAAATGTTTTATCCCAGTACTCAAGTACATCTTCGACACCAGTTTGTGCACTGTTTCCTACTGAAAAGACACTTGAGAAGTTAACACCTTTCGGGATCGCTGATTCAAAAATAAAGACAGCTGTTGCGCCTGAACCTGAAACAAAATCGCAGCCTTTGCTATTAAGCCGCGGAACCGGTGTTGTGAAGATACCGTTGTAAAAAGGTGAAATGACACCGATACAGTTTGGACCAATAAGACATCCTCCTGCTTTATTTATTATTTCTGCAATTTCCCGTTCAAGCTTTCGGCCCTCCTCTCCTGCTTCACTGAATCCAGCCGATATTATTATAAAAGCTTTTGTATTCTTCTCATTGACAAGCATCTCAACAGCCGGCAGGCAATATTTTGCCTGGATTGCAAGTATTGCTAAATCGGTTTGTGGAATTTCTTTCAGATCACGGTATGATTTCACCCCCTGGACAATATCCTGCTTAGGATTGACCACACAAAGGTCGCCCTGAAATTCCCCGTCAATTATGTTTTTCAGGATTTTCCCGCCCGGTTTTAAAAGGTCTTCTGATCCTCCGATAACAACAATGCTGCGCGGATTTATAAGCTTATCATTTATCATTTTTAAATTGAGATGAGGAGTGAATTATTATTAAAATAATCCAGAAAACAGAAGATCTCATAATCCGTAAAACCACTTCAGAAAGCCGACATTCTGAGCTACAGCGTATAAATAAAGCTCTGATTTATAACAACTTAATAAACTCATACCCTGAATTTACAATAAAGCAATATAATAAAAATAAAGT
This sequence comes from Bacteroidia bacterium, assembly GCA_041479075.1. Lineage (GTDB taxonomy): Bacteria > Bacteroidota > Bacteroidia > Bacteroidales > VadinHA17 > LD21. The sequence goes on from JBGOXH010000262.1 coordinate 1,090, forward strand.
GTATAAAACAGGATAGTATATATATTAATAAACATCTTAATAACCATGATGATTCTTCGCTGCCGCGCAAATTGACTTGATTAAGACAGTGGAAACGGATGTAGATTCCTCATTTCTCCGCTAACCGGCGGATTCATTCGGAATGACAATATTATTGAGGTTGGTGTGGAAGAGATGGCGGTTCGTACTGACGAACCGCCATCTCTTCCCCTTTTACTCCAAATCGGAAGTGTCATTCCGAGCGGTAGCGAGGAATCTCCTTCTTTATATGCAAAATTTTTATAAAATCTATTTGCTTATTTAAACAATATTCATAATTGCCGATATTCATAAAAAATTAATTTTGCAGATAGTTAAAATGATCACAGAAAGAATCTATGAAAAAATCTATACTCATTTCTTCGTCGCTCCTTCTTTTCTTTTGTATCCCTTTTATCGCTTCATCTCAATACAGTGATTTTGAGACAATTGGACAAGCTTCCATAGGGAATTGCACCAGTATTATGGTCGGAAGGCTTGCATCAACCGATGGATCAGTAATGACTTCCCATACCTGCGACGGTATTTACCGGACATGGCTTGAAGTTTTTCCTCACTCAAAATATGGATCAGGAACAATGCATCCTGTATATTGGGATATGTGCCTCCCGAGAGCTGACAGAGACTTTAGTAAGATTACAAAAAAGGGAGAGATCCCTGAAGTTGCGGAAACATTTGCATTCATGAATACCGCTTATCCATGTCTGAATGAGAAACAGCTTGCAATAGGTGAAACAACCCTTTTCGGAAGAAGCGAACTTATAAACCAGGATGGAATGTTTCAGATAGAGGAACTTGAAAAAATTGCACTACAGCGTTGCACAACAGCTAGAGAGGCTATTTCATTAATTGGCAAACTTGCTGAGGAATATGGCTATGGAGGTTATATGCCTGAGTGCATTACAATTGCAGATCCAAAAGAGGTCTGGCAATTGGAGATAAGCGGCTCAGGTAAAGGGAAACCATCTGCAATCTGGTGTGCTGCCAGAATCCCTGATGATCATGTTGGTGTTTCGGCCAATATCCCGAGGATCTCGACAATTGATTTCAATAATCCTGATCTGTTCATGTATAGCACTGATTTACAAAATGTAGCGAAAAGGCTTGGTCTGTGGGACGGAAATGAACCAATGAAATTCTACAGGATTATTGGCGGCAGTAAAGGGAAACCCTTTGATATGCGTGAATTATACATACTAAGCTCACTTGCGCCCTCTCTGAATCTTTCTTTTAGAAATGAAGAATTGCCATTCTCCGTAAAACCGGAAAAGAAGCTATCACCTAGGGATTTGATGAAGTTTTTCAGGGAAACCTATGAAGGAACTCAGTGGGAGCTGACAAAAGATCTAATGATAACTGTTAAGAAAAAAGATGATAATGGGAATGTGATTGAGGAAAAAATCAAGTCACCAGCTGTCAACAACTGGATGAGCTGGGAAATGATTAAATTACTAAACGAACTTAAACCTGGAGTTGCTGTAAACCATGGTCCTATTGCTCAGGCTATGTGTTCCTACTCTCATGTAATTCAATGCCGCAGCTGGTTGCCTGATGAAGTTGGTGCTATTGCATGGTTTTCATTTGATAATCCCGGAGAGAGTCCAAGAATTCCAATTTTTTCAGGAGTACTTTATCTGCCAGAATCTTTTAGCAATTGCGGACAGTACAAATACAGAACTGATGCAGCCATTTGGTCATTCCGTGAAGCAAACAGGCTTGCAACAATTAATTGGTCTGTCGGAAGAACTCTGATTGAACCTGCTGTCAAAGAACTTGAAGATAAAGCATTTGAAGAGGTTCCGGTGATCGAAATGAATGCAGTGGAAATGATCAAAGCAGGCAAACTTAAAAAGGCTAAGGAATATATTACTTCCTACACCAATGAATTTGCTTTAAATGCTATGAAAAAGTGGGAGGAAATAAAAGTTTCTTTGTGGAGTTTGATCGGCACTGATTTTTATCCGCTTAAATGACCTCTCGGGGATGAAAATATCTTTGTTAACTTTGCACCCTGATAAATTTTTGGATGGGAAATTTTTTAAAAGATATTCTATCAAAGGACAGTTTTTCAAAAGATGATATAGTCAGGCTTCTTAAGGTTGATGGAGAAGAGAAGAAAGAGCTTTTCAGTAAATCAGCCGAAGTAAAACAAAAATATATCGGCAATAAAGTCTGGTTCAGAGGACTTATTGAGTTCTCAAATGTATGCGGAAAGGATTGTCTCTACTGTGGAATAAGGAAAGGAAATAAGAATCTTACCAGATACAATCTCTCTGATGATGAGATACTTACAGCTGCACAATTTGCCTTTGATAATAATTACGGATCGATCGCTCTTCAATCCGGGGAAATTGAAAGCCCTGCTTTTACAAAACGAGTAATAAAATTACTCAATAATATCAAAGAACTTTCTGACGGTAAGCTTGGGATAACATTATCGGTCGGAGAACAGAAACCTGAAGTATATAAAAAATGGTTCGATGCAGGAGCTCACCGCTATCTGCTTCGTGTTGAATCAACAAACGAGGAGCTTTACAGAAAGATACATCCCAACGATAAAAAACATGATTTTCAACGAAGGCTTGATTGTCTTAAAAGTCTCCAGGATATTGGTTACCAGACTGGAACAGGCGTGATGATCGGATTGCCATTTCAGACTTATGATGACCTGGCCGGAGACCTTCTTTTCATGCAAAAATTCGACATTGATATGTGCGGTATGGGTCCATATATAGAACATGCTGATACTCCGTTGATTACATATTCAGATAAGTTACTTCCATTAAAACAAAGGTTTGATCTGACCCTGAAAATGATCGCTATCCTCAGGATAATGATGAAAGATATAAACATTGTTGCAGCAACTGCACTTCAGGCAATCGATCC
>JBGOXH010000166.1:0-6425 GCA_041479075.1 Bacteroidia bacterium
CAATCAAGCTGCCAGATGTATTAATTACACAAATTATATTGACAGCAACGGTACAAGCCTTGATACCTATCATATAAAACCTGTATTGGGAGGGATTGAACAGGTCAGTTCGGATACCGTTCGCAAACCTCAGGAAGCGGTTATGTAAAATTAAATAATGCCCTTATTACAGAGACAACCGGTCAGAACCCTGGTAAATGCCACGAATGAACCAGGCGGCTATGAAATAATCTGGGATGCCCGTAATGCTTCAGGGGAAAAAGTTCCGGAAGGCATCTATTTCTGCCGGTTGATGATAAACAACGGGAACTTTTATATAAAGAAGATGATAATGACCGGGAAGTAATTTGAAAGAAGATCTGGTAGCGTCTCCCCGATATCATTAACGATTCTTAACCCTTACAAAAACAGAATCACAGTCCGGATGAAAATCACTTTTTGAATATCCTTTTAAGGAAAGACTTTTTCTTTCGATCAGCTTTAATGGAATCTTCGTTAAAGACAATTTCCTTCTTTTTAAATAGGTCCAGGAACTTATCAAATAAACTCTCTTTTTTAAAATCAGGACAATCGAGAGCTCCTTCAAGTTCAGGAGGTAAATCCGGAAAGGAGGCAATAAACTGTCCCCTGGTTTCAGTATCTGACTCAATTCTTTTTAATATTAATGCCACAAGTGGCAATGCAAGAGCACTTCCTGTACCATTTGATCCGCTGTTAAAGTGAATGTCCGGGGATGAGGCCCCGACCCTGGCGACAATAGTCAATTTAGGATTATAGGCGGCAAACCATGCATCGGCATAATTTTGCGAGGTACCTGTTTTCCCGGCAAGAGGGGCTGTAACTCCAAAAAGACTTTTCAACGTGGCTCCGGTGCCTTCCCTGATTGCTTTCTGAAGCATCGCACTCATCAGGATGCTCGATCTTTCAGTCAGCACCCTGGTCCTGACTTCATCGAAATTATTCTGATAGATTATTTCTCCTTCAGAGGTTGTTATAGACACTATTGACTGAGGACTGATAATATATCCTCCATTTGCGAAAGATGAATAGGCAACTGCTAATTCTTTGATACTGGCTTCAGCAGTACCCAATGCAAGTGAAGGAGTGTTATTGAGAGGAAAGGAGAATCCCATTCCCGTCCATAATGAATCGAGCCTATTAAAGCCAATTTTCATGAAAAGGCTGAAGGTCGGGATATTCATCGATTGAGCCAGTGCGCCGGCAAGCGAATATTTTCCGCCATATGAATGGTCAAAGTTTTCAGGGCTCCAGTCTTCAAATCCTGACAGAACAATGGAATCATTATCGAGATACTGGCATGGTTCCATCCCCTCTTCAAGTGCCACTGCATACAGGATTGGTTTAAATACTGAACCGAGCTGTCTCCGGGCCAGTATCTGATCGTATTGCTGCGTATTAAAATCAATACCACCAACCCATGCCCTGACAGCACCGGTATGCGGATCCATGGCAAGTAATCCTGCATGCAGCAATGTTAAAGCCTGTTTAATGCTATCCCTGACAGAAATTGAATCAGCATATGAACCATTCCAGTCGAAAATTGTATGCAATTTGATTTCATCGGCCCTTTTTATAAGGTTTTGCTCCTTCAATCTGCTTCCTGTAATCTCAGCTATTAATTTTCTCCCTGAAGGATTCTGGTATTGCTCTGACAATCTTTTCTGCATAACAGATAAATGATCGTGAAAAGATCTGTTCGCAAATGTCTGGAGAGGCAGGTTCAATGTTGTGGCAATGATCAGACCATCTAACTCAGGATTCCATTTTTTACCTGTAGCAGAAGATATGTTTTGCAGGATCTTTTTTACATTATTTTTTACCTGGACCAGAAAATAATCCGCTATTCCTGCTGACTCAACATTATAATAATCCGGTGTCAAAGGAAGTTTACAGAGAGAGTCTGCTTCAGATTGTTTCAGGTAATTGTATTTCTCCATCTGGTGAAGAACAATATTCCTCCGGTTTTTTGCATTTTCAGGATGCACAACGGGATGGAAATATGAAGGTGCTTTGAGCATACCGATTAACACTGCGGATTCTTCGATTTTAAGCTGTTCAACTTTTTTATTGAAATATCGAGATGCCGCAGTTTCGATACCGAAAATATTTTCTCCGAAAGAGACTGTATTCAGATATAGGGTAAGTATTTCTTCCTTGCTGAAAGTTTTTTCAAGACGGTAAGCCAGGATTATTTCCCTGATCTTGTTTACAAAAATGGCCAGCAGTCCTGTTTTTTTTCTGCCATACATGTTCTTTGCCAGCTGCTGTGTAATTGTACTTCCGCCTCCTGAGCTGCGGTTGTTGAGCAGTATTGTCTTGAATAAAACTCTGGCAAGGCTCCTTGAATCAACACCTTTATGTGTAAAGAACCGGGCATCCTCTGTGGCGACAAGAGCATCTATCAGATATGAAGGTATTTGTCTGTAAGAAACATTCGTCCGGTTTTCAGAATAGAACTTGCCAATAAGCTCGCCTTCGGCAGATAATACTTTTGAAGCTGTTGCATTCTTATAGGCCAGCAGCTCCTTCCTGCCCGGCAGATGTCCAAACGGTCCGCTGTATGCAGGTACGATGAACAGACCGGGCAATACAACAGTTACCAGGGTAGCTGCAATTATAATCTTCCATCTCTTTTTCATCCTCTGAAGGTAGTTCCGGGCTTAAAACGTAAAAAGGCTCTTAATGGTATTTTTTGGTCACTTTGGAAAAATAATTACCGACCGCTGCTACTCAACTTTCTAAAATAAGGAAATAATTCTCATAATTACTCCGTTATGTAGCAGAGTTCCTGATGATGAAAATATTTTTTGAAACCAAAGGAAAATACATTGTTCTGTTAATTGCTGTATGTCAGCTAATTGTTACTTACTGTTCCAAACAATTTTATCCTGAACCATCGTTTCAGAACATCGAAAGCCTGTCTGAAAAGAAAAAGCTGAAAGATTTCATTGACGCGGGCACTGAAAAAGTGATAAATACCCGCAATACCAGCCCTGATGAAATCATTAAAACCGCCCGTCAATATATTGGTGTGCCCCATTGCATGGGCGGAACTACTATGAAATGCATTGATTGCTCCGGATTATTGGTAGCGGTTTTTGCCAGACACGGCATTCACCTGCCCCATAACTCGGAAGAACAGGCCAGGTATGGAAAAATAATAAACGGGAAGGATGAACTTAAAAAAGGGGATCTGGTCTTTTTTATCAGATCATATAAAACACATCATTTCATCACTCATTCGGGCATTTATATCGGGAATAATGAATTTATCCATACTTCTTCTAAAAGTGGCGTAACTATCACCTCATTAAACGATCCCTGGTGGAACGAAAAGTTTATTTTCGCCACGAGAGTTTTTGAGTAATTATCGTGCAATCGTTCCGGGTTAATTGTTCCACAGACCGTTGAGCCGTTACGCCGTTAAGCCGTTGCGCCGTTGCACCACTGAATCGTTTTTTTTGTTTAATTTTAAATCAAATTAAAAATTAATTGAAGCGATGGGCAGCTACGCAAACAAACATCTCATAAGCGACGAAACAGTGGTCTTTGAAACGAGACTTCACTGGGTTATTTTCTTTACCCTAAGATCTCTGTTCACTCTTACACTTGCTGCCTGGTTCGACAGGTGGCTTTCTGAATTTGTAATCACGAACCGGAGAATAATCATTAAGACAGGTTTTATTGCAAGAAACACCTTTGAGATGAATCTCTCAAAGATCGAGAGTGTTAATGTCGACCAGTCAGTAATGGGACGGATTTTTAATTTCGGGTCTATGACAATAATTGGTTCAGGCGGCACCAGGGAGACATTTCACAATATCTCACGGCCTCTTGCATTCAGAAAAGCTTTCCAGGAACTCTGCTGAAAGAGATACATTCTCCCCCTATGCCTTTGCGCCGTTAAATATACTTCCCAATATCGCCACTTACCACTATCTTAAAAATGTCGATATGGTACCACATTTTAGCGTAGAAATAGCTGAGCACGATCAGGCTTGCCACAAATGCCAGGGCCAGTCCAAGGTATCTCCCTGCCATTGATCTTCCCTTTTTGACGATCTTCATTGACAAACCCTTTGCCCACTCTTCAAGTTTCGCAAAAAGAGGGTAGAAGACCAGTACAATCGCGGCCATGCCAAGGATGGTGAATATCAGCGGTCTGACATTATTCTTAAATGTAACCAGGTAACTACTGAGTTCGGAGGTCAGAAGGTTTGCCGTAAGGATGGTTAACGACATCACGACAAAACGAAAGAAGTAGCTGTACATAACTTATGGTTTTTGCAGGGGCTAAATTAAGAAAAGAGTATTTAATTGCTGTTTTCATTATGGCTTCATTTGAAAGCCTGTCATTAATAAGCTGGAATAAATTTAATATTTTTACTGAAAAAATAAATGTTTTGCAATTGATTATCAGAAACATGATAGGAAATTATAAGATTATAACATTATGTGGCAGTACCAGGTTCAGGGATGAATTTATTGCCGGGCAGAAGCGATTAACGCTTGAAGGTAATATAGTGATCAGTGTCGGTCTTTTTGGACATTCAGGAAATGAAGAAGTATGGTCGGAGAACACTAAAAAGATGCTTGACGATATGCACCTGCGAAAGATAGACCTGGCAGATGAGATATTTGTAATAAATCCGGGGGGATATATCGGCAATTCAACTCAAAGAGAGATTGAATATTCGAAGAAAAACGGGAAGGCGGTGAGGTATCTGGAACCATAGGAAATATTCTCCCGGGTGCAAAGGCGAACAGAATATTTCCGGTTCAAATCAGCTATTTAAGTATTAATAAAATAAAAATTATGAGGAATCTGCTATGAAAACTAAACTGATGACATTCATTTTGATAAGTCTGCTGATATCAATTCTCCCGCTGAGTGTATCAGGGCAGACAGGCACAGGAGCCCAAAAAGCTCCTGATGACATAACTAAATGGACAAATAAAACAATAATGTGGGTTGGTCCGCATCAGGATGATGAAAGCGGATGTCTGGGGACATTGTCGTTACTTAAAGCAAATGGTAACAAAATTGTTATGGTATGGTATACAACCGGTAACAAGGGTTCGAGAGATCTTGATATGACAAGTGAGAGACTTGCACAGATAAGGAAAATTGAGTCTGAAAAAGCATGTGGTGAAATGGGAATAACACAGGCAACGGATACTTTCATTTGTCTCGGATATGATGATGGGATGTTAGAATATGTTCCAGAAAAAGAACTTTGTGAAAAAGTCTGCAGATTGATAAGACAATATCGTCCCGATGCAGTATTTACTATGGACCCTGGTACTACCTGGATGAAGTGGCTTAAAACCGACCATCGTATGTCAGCTTTCATGACCCTCGACGCTGCGCGGGCAGCCGCTTATCATTTATACTTTCCGCATCATAGGATCAATGAAGGACTGCAACCCTTTACTGTTACAGACTATTTATTTTATTCTACCGGTGAATCAAATTACGAAGTTGATGTTACTGCAGTTAGTGATAAAAAGATTCGTGCCCGTGCCTGGTATGTAAGTCAATTTGGAGCAGGTAATTTGAAATATGCAGGTCCGGAACCAGATCAGGAAAATCTTAAAAAACAACTGAGCAGTAATGCTGAAAGAATTGCGAAAGGTGAAAAGATCTATGAAAGATTCAGAAGGCTTTCTGAATCCCTGTCATTCTGAAAAATCCTTTTACAGCCATCAGCTTTTAGCTCCCTGCCCCAAGCCCCTTGCCTTCAGCCGCGCCGTCGGCTGCAGGTCGACTTCGACGACCGAAGGCCGAAGCGGCTAATTGTGGTTAAGATGTCTCGCTTTTCCGGTCGGAATAAAAAATCCATCCATCCAATTATACAGGATTTTGGATGGATGGACGATTTGAAGAAAAATCTTAGAATTTATTCTTTTATTATTTGTTCTTCAATGATTTTAAGTTGAAATGGTAATTCACCTGATTTAAGGATGTTGACAAGATCGTTTGCTTCTTCGATAGTAAAATCACCTGTGATTTCAGTACTTCCTCCTGAAATTTCACTCATTACCCTGGGATAGGATCTGACATAACCGTTATAAACAACTGCGATGCAGCGATTGATATTTTCACGTGTTATTCCAGCCCAGGTCTTTGCTCCTTCACTATCCATTATAAGGTCGATTTTCACTCCTGAATTATTAGATCCTGTAGTCGCTTTCGCTGAAATAATTACACTTCCATCAAGAGGAGCTTGTTTGTTGCCGGTAGTCACTTTAATTGCATGAAGTTCATATAATGATTTTGAACGGTCATACTTGTATGGATTCGCGCTCCAATAAAATTTAAGGTCAGGTGGAAGAAGTGCTTTTATCTGATCCATTTTCAAATACTTGTTGATTTCTGAGGTATCTTTTCCACTAACAAGTCC
>JBGOXH010000239.1:0-4580 GCA_041479075.1 Bacteroidia bacterium
ACCAATGAACAGAACGCTTGTCAGACAGGTACAGACACCCCAGGTATTCAATGCCGAGCTTATAAAAAAAGCATATCTTCAGGAATATCTGCCGGAGTTCACTGATGATGCCTCTGTTCTTGAAAAAACAGGAGTGAAAATTAATCTTGTTGAAGGAAACAGGGAAAACATTAAGATCACCAATCCGGAAGACCTTATTATATCAAACGCTCTTTTGCCTGTAATTTCATAAACTGCTATAATAAAGAATCTTACAGCTGATATTTTTAAATATTATTTTCTTTTTTTAAAAGTCATTTCAGAAGAAACTTCATTATTTATATCTTGTAAAATATTTATAAAATAATAAATAATGAAAACAAGAATAATTTCATTTATTGTACTGTTGCTTATCTTTTCAGGTTGTGCAGAACTTATTAATGTTCTTCAGACAACCGGAACAACAGCGCTCACTGAAGGTGATGTAATAAACGGGCTTAAGGAAGCTCTTGTAACCGGAGCAAAAAACTCAGCCGAGAAGCTTTCAGCTGTGGATGGTTATTATGGAGATGCTGCAATTAAAATCCTTCTTCCCGATGAGGCAAAAACAATTGTCGATAATATTTCCAAAATCCCCGGAGGAGATAAACTTATTCAGGATGTCATTCTTAGAATAAACAGAGCAGCTGAAGATGCAGCAAAAGAAGTTGTGCCAATCTTTGTGAACAGCATAACCCAGATGACAATACAGGATGCTTTCGGCATTCTTAAAGGTGCCGATAATGCAGCTACAAATTATCTCAGAAATACGACCTATACCGATTTGTACAATTTATATAAACCAAAAATCCAGGCATCTACAGAGAAAAAAATAATAGGGAATATCTCCACAAAAGATTCGTGGAATACACTTACCTCAAAGTGGAATACACTGGCAAATTCGATAGCCGGGAAGCTTGCAAACCTAAAACCTGTTAACACCAATCTTGATGATTTTCTTACAAATAAAGCGCTTACAGGAATGTTTTCAAAAGTTGAAGGTGAAGAGCTTAAGATTCGAAAGGAAGTCTCTGCAAGAGTAACACCGCTTCTTCAGAAAGTTTTCGGGACTCTCGACAATAAAACGAATTAAGTTTTAAAAAAAAAATGTTTGAGAATAGTGTATTGGATTTTCATGGTCTGGAAGTGAAGGTTTCCGACTTCGCAAGCGAAGGGATTCTGGATATTTTAAATCATTCGGTTCAGGGTTCGGAAGGAGGAATGAGATTTTCGCTTCAAAACATTGCTCAGCGGATTGCTGCTTACGGTGACCAGATAAGATTTATTTCACTTTATAAGAAAAATAAAATAACCGGAACAGTAGGAGCATGTTTCCGTATTTCAGGGCAAGGTTCACTCCGCTATCCTTCAACCTATATAAGATATCTTACTTTCCAGTCAACATATCAGACCGATATAAACTGGAGGAAACGTAAAAAAGCAGTAATTAAACACGAACCTGAAGATTCTTTTAAGCAAAAAACGCTGGAAATATTCAGCCGGCCTCATATTCTTGAACTGCCGGATGTTTTTGAAAAAGACAAACATATCATGTATGCGTTTGTCGAAAGTATGAATGAAAGATCAAAAAACCTTGTCAACCAGGTCGGCTATGAATATGTAAGATCCTTCCTTACAGTTGCTTTCAGCAGATTTTATCCCAAACTGCATCCCGACGTTGCCCTGCTGACTGATGCTGAAAAGCCAAAAATGAATGATCTACTGTTAAGCTTTTATAAAAATTACTCGTTTTTCACAACTGAATATGCTTTTTACGGGAACAGATATTATATTTTAAAAAATAAAGACGAAATTATTGCAGGCGTTTGTGCAATACCCACTACCTATAAAGTGTATGATGTTCCGGGAATCTGGGGCTGGGTGATGATGAAAATCCTTCCGGGAATACCTCTTTTAAGGAAGTTATTCAAGCCTGGCGAATTCCGGTACCTTGTTTTTGATGCCATCTATTGTAAAAAAGGCGAAGAACCAAAACTTGCAGATTTGTTTGAATCGGCCTGTGCAGCTGAAGGATTTAATACCGGGCTAACCTGGCTGGATGACCGCAGCGAACTCTACGATAAATTAAGAACTGATGTAAAAATGGGAGCTTTAAATCGTATGCTCAATGCAAAGCCGGGACTTGTTTATACGAAATTTATTAATCTTACAGAAGAAGAAAAAAATTACTTTTATGATGCACCGGCATATATTTCAGGATTCGACTTTTCCTGATAATAACGTTACCGGCAAAAACTGATTTTTTAAAAAAATCATAAACTCTTAAAACTTGAAAAAAACAAAGTTTGCATTAAAAGTATCGGTATTATTAATGGCTGTTTTGCTGTTTATCGCGTGCGCAGTCAATCCTGTGACCGGCAAAACACAACTTATGCTGATGTCTGAAAGCCAGGAGCTTGCGCTGGGACAATCATATGATCCTCAGGTTATTGCAACTTTTGGCGATTATAAAGATAATGCCCTGCTTGCTTTTGCTCAGACGAAGAGTAATGAGATGGGGTTAATATCTCATCGGCCAAAAGTTGCATACCACCTCAGGATTCTGGATTCGCCTGTAATTAATGCCTTCGCTGTTCCGGGCGGATATATTTATCTGACCCGAGGTATTCTGGCACAACTGAACAGTGAAGCCGAACTTATGGGTGTTGTCGGGCACGAAATGGGACATATTTGTGCACGCCATACAGCAAGCCAGCAAACAAAACAAACACTGGGACAGCTGGTTTTAATTGGAGGAATGATAGCCTCAGAAAAATTTTCACAATATGCGCAGTACGCTATGCAGGGGATGCAGCTATTATTTATGAAATTCAGCCGCGATGACGAACGTATGGCCGACAAACTGGGAGTTGAATATTCATCTAAAATCGGCTATGATGCTCACCAGATGGCAGAATTTTTTAAAGTTCTGTATAAAATGAATCTTGCCGGCGATAATGGCGGAGTTCCTACATTTTTATCGACACACCCCGATCCTGGCGATCGCTATAATTCTGTAAACCAGTCAGCTACAGAGTGGCAGGCAAATTTGAAATTAACCGACTGGAAAGTTAATACTGACAATTATTTAAAATTGATTAACGGAATTGTTTATGGTGAAGACCCCAGACAGGGTTATGTTGAGAACAATACATTTTATCATCCTGAAATGAAGTTTAAATTCACTTATCCTGCAGGATGGCAATTTGAAAATTCACCTTTACAGATAACAATGGCTCCATCGGACGGGAAGGCAATGATTGTATTTTCTGTTTCTTCTCAAAAAACACTTAAAGCAGCTTCTGATACAACTATCAAGGACCTTTCATTGACCCCGGTTGAAAGTAATAATTTAACTGTCAATGGTATGTCTGCACTTGCAACTGTAAACAAACAGACAACTCAGGACCAGACGACTGGTGCAACGGCAGCCAACAAAATACTGTCGTACTATATTAATTATGATAATGTTATATATGTTTTTCATGGAATGACTGCCGAAACCGATTTTAACACATATTCAGGTACATTGAAAACAGCAATGGGCAGCTTTAGCAAGCTTACAGATCCTGCAAAAATAAATGTCAAGCCGAAAAAGATTATTGTCAAATCAGTAACAAAAGCAGGAACGCTTGCAGATGCATTTACTTCTTTCGGAGTAAAGCAGGCACAGATGTCTGAACTGGCTCTGCTAAATAATATGGAGCTCACAGACAGGGTAGCAGTTGGGAAGCAATTAAAGATTGTAGGAGAATAATGGAGCCCGGGAAAATTGATTTTGAATGAAAAAAAGCTAAATTTGATTTATTGAAACAATAAATTAAAACTAAGCCAGATGAAAAAGTTAACAGTATTTTTTGTTATTCTTTTCTGTTTTGCCAGTCAGGCCTTTTCACAGAACCTGGCAATGGTTAATTATCAGACTCCGGGCAATTATTATTACCCGAATGTTGCCACTCTGAAAACCGGGTATTCTCCTGCTGTTTATCATGAGACTCCGGTTAATCTCTCTGCCAATGATGATAAACCTGTCTCTTTTGGCTTTTATTTCAATCCGGTGGGTTTTCTCATGTTCGGTCCGATAGTTGGTATGGAATTTATTATAAATTCAAGATTTATTATTGACTTACATTATCGTAATCCGTTGGGTCTTATGTCGTATGTTGTAGCTATAGATGACGAAGAAGGTTGGCCTAATAAAGTAGAAGGATTCGGTTTAGGAGGAGGTTTCAAGTATCTGACCCGCGGCAAAATAGGAGGTTTTTATACAGGCATAATGTTTGAATATACTGAGCACAGATACACATATGCCAAGGATGAAGATTGGGCATGGAAATCAGCATGGCCTGCTGTATTGATAATGGCACCTGTAGGTTACAGGTTCAAATTCAATAGCGGATTTTTTATCAGTACGGGAGCATTGATAGGAGTCGCAATACCAACCGACCCGACATGGCAATATTTGAAAAATTATGAAGGCGATTCCTCGGTTCATCCGGATGATGATAATGCGCAACCTTTTGGCATGCTTGAGGTAAGCTTAGGGTTTACGTTTTAATAAA
>JBGOXH010000196.1:0-5430 GCA_041479075.1 Bacteroidia bacterium
AGCTTCAACTGTTTCAGGCTGGTAGCTTATATATCTTGTGATGATTTTTAATAATTCTGAACCCGATTTTTCTCTAAGCTTCTCTGTGAAGGATCTGACAGAATCCGGATTAAGACTTATCTGGTCGGGATTTAAATCCTCATACATGTCTGTATCGCTTAAAGGTTGAATTACTAAGTTATAAAAAGGTATTATTCAATTTTTTTTGCCAGATTGCCATAATTCGTATATCCGGATACTTTACCTGAAGGATCGGTGACGAACCTGAGTTCAGCTCTGTACTCCTTTACAAAAAAATCCGTATCAGAAGTAAAGTAGATATTCCAGTCCATATTTCCGAAAGCATTTACTATCAATCCTTTATCGCCTTTTTTTATGGTAGCAATTGCCCCTCCGCCAAGGTCATATTTCCCGACATAAGTATTCAGGATTGTATCCGGAACCTTAATTACATTTTTTATTACAGGCTGGTAATAATCTTTCCACTTATAGACGATAGCGACACTATTAACAATTTCTTCAAGAATTGACCCGTTGTTGGAATTAGTCATAATTACAACTCCATTTCCATCGTCAAGACAGGCAGTAGCCTGACAGCTGAAACCAGCATTGCCGCCATTATGCATGAAATATTTTACAGATCCCCTTTGGCTGACAAAAACACCCAGAGCAGCATCCTGAATTATAGGTGTCAGTCTTAATTTTGTCATTTCAGGTGTAAGAACTTTTTGCGACTTCCCCTGAAACGATAATTGTGTCTCTATGATATATTTGCAAAGATCAACTGGATTTGTCCATAGACCGGCCGCTGCCTGCTCAGGATATATATGGTACTTACCTTTGACTTCATCGCCGTTGGTAAGATAACCTGTTGCTAAAAGCTTCTTCTTATTTTCTTTTGGAGGCTGTGTGAAGAAGCTGCTGTTCATTCCTAAAGGATTAAGAACATTTTTTTGCATGTAACTGTCGTAAGACTGGTTTGTTATGTCTTCTACAATTCGTTGCGAGATCGTTACCCCTCCACCGGAATACTCAACCTTACTACCGGGCTCAATTATTGATCTGATAGCCTGCGTATTGGCAGGTTTTTCCCCGTCAAGAATCTGCTGCAGTGTCGGGATGGAGTCATTTTTTGAATAACCCGGGAAACCATGAATATTTAGTCCGGCAGTATGGCTTAAGAGATTTGCAATTGTTATTTTTTTATTATTTGATTTTTCATCGTATGGAAATTTCCATGACTTCAGAACATTATTAATATCGGAATTCAAATCAAGCTTTTTATCCTGAACAAGTTTTAAAACACCAACTCCGTTTAAAGATTTACTTATTGAGGCAGCCTGAAATAGAGTTTTTTCAATGACCAGGCGGTTCTCTGAAATATCGGCCCATCCGTAACTTTTAGCCCATTCAATCTTATAATCGTGAACAACAGCAATGCTCACCCCCTTGATGTTATAAAATGCCATCCTCTCAGCTAAAGTCCATCTTCGTTCACGCCTTATCTGCACCCATCCTGCCAGATTATTTTCTACCCGGCTTATCCGATCTGAAACTTCCGGAGAATATTTCTTTTTTTCACCGCAACCGGCTACTGCAACAAATATTGTAAAAAGAAGGAATAGCTTTACACGTGAGAAATCATTCATTTTAGTATAATTTAATTCTTACTCTTCTGAAACTGGCCCTGTCGAAAAAATCACCCATTAAAATTTCACCTCTAACCTTCAGAAAAGGTCTTGTCACATCAAATGGAAGATCATAAGCAAGGAAAGTCGAATCAGATGTACCGGCCGGAGTAATATATTTTTCTTTTAATCCAAAATGATATGATTTATCGAAGAACTGCTGCACATTACTGATGTTATCATAAATATTGCCTCTTTCATCAATTATATATGCAGTTGAGTTATCCCATTTATGTTCAACTCGCTTTGCCCTGTTTTCAACCTTAAAATTTACCAGATAAAAAACTCCTCTGGCAAACAAAGTATCATTACCATTTTTCAGGAATCTGGTTACAATATAATTTGAAACTGAATATTCAAAATCATCATGATGGATGTTCTGTCTTACTTCGATAACGTATTCGGTTCTGTTTGAATTACAGGATATTAGCAGAAGCAGGAGTAAAAACGGAAATGGGTTTTTCATAAGAAGTATCTTGTCTTTTATTCAGTTTATTAGTTTCAGGTTTCAAGTTGCAAGTTTCAAGTTACAGGTGTTTGGCCAACCTGCAACCTGTAACCATTTTTATCTCATCAGCCATTTAAATGCATTCTCTTTGAGTTTATTGTATGGTGGATACCTCAGGAAAAAATCGATAAGATTTGATTTCACCATTAATGACCGCATATTTGAAAATGTTTCGAACGATTTCTTTCCGTGATACCTGCCCATTCCACTGCATCCGACACCTCCAAATGGTAAATATGGTGTTGCAAATTGAATTATTGTATCATTGATTGCTGAAGATCCGCTGCGGGTTTTTGCAAGGAACTCACGTGCAAGTTTTTTATTACGGGTGAAAATATAGACAGCCAGCGGGTTGGGATTCTGATCAATTATTTTATATACTTCATCGAAATTTTCATAATCGAGAACAGGAAGTACAGGTCCGAATACTTCTTCCTGCATGATGGGATCGCCAGGTTTTATATCTTTAATAACAGTCGGAGCTACATAACAAGTCTCCGGGTTGGATTTACCTCCTGTAACAATCTTGCCTGTTTTCATCAGTGAAGCCAGCCTGACAGTATTACCTGAACTTATAACATGCGGAAAATCAATGCTTTGTTCAGGATCATCCCCGTAGAACAACCTTATTTTTTCCGTTACAAGATCAAGAAAACGATCTTTTATTTTTCTGTCAATAAGAACGTAATCCGGGCTTACACATACCTGTCCGGCGTTGTAAAATTTACCCCAGGCAATTCTTTTTACCGCGAAATCAAGCCTGGCATCAGATGCAACAACACACGGGTTTTTTCCACCAAGTTCAAGAGAAATAGGAGTGAGGTTTGCTGCAGCTTTTGTCATTACATATTTACCTATTTTACTGCTGCCGGTGAAGAATATATAATCGAAATTATAGTTCAGGAGGTGTTCACTTAATGTATGGTCGCCATTTATCACAACAATCAGATCTTTGTCGAAATGATTGATTATCTTCTCGATAACCGCACCTGTATTCGGTGCTTGCTGCGAAACTTTCATCACTACACAGTTACCTGCAGCAATTGCTCCCAAAACCGGCACCAGTGCCAGCTGGAACGGGAAATTCCATGGTGACATTATAAGAACCTGTCCGTAGGGCTGCGGAGCAATATAACTTCTGGCAATAACGTGAATGAGAGGTGTTCTGACTCTCTTTGGTCTGGCCCATCTCCTTACTTTTCTGATCGCCAGGTTAAGCTCAGTAAGTACAAAATTCAGTTCAGAAGAAATAACTTCACACTCAGGCTTATGTAAATCTTTCCAAAGTGCATCTTTAATTTCCTGTTCATGCTGAATGATCAGTCCTTTAAGTTTTTTCAGGTTTTCAAGACGATAATTTACATCAAGGGTTTTTCCTGTTGAAAAAAACTTTCGCTGGCTTTCAAGTATTAATCTGATTTCTTCTTTTTCCATTCGTTTTCAAGTAAAATAAGTTGTCTGGACATATCTGTTGATGCGGTGCCTTCCTTTTGAGGTATTTGACTCATCGCATATTCTGACATCGCAGTTATTGTAAGTGCAGGATTTACACCTATATTACCCTGTATCACGGAGCCATCAGTGATAAAAAAATCAGGATAACCATGGACTTTCAAGTTTTTATCCACAACTCCTGTCTCGCCTGATTCCGACATTGGGCAGCCTCCCAGGATATGTGCAGTTGTTGGCCTGTTGAAGAAAACTTCAAGCAATATGTTCTGGGCTACTCCATTCACCTTCTTTGCATAACGTTCCATAACTTCCTGCCCTACAGGTATATATGCAGGCACCTTTTTTTGCCCGCTATTATCTATCTTCATCTTACCTCCAAAAATCGTTTTCTTCCACTTCATTCTCATAGCATTATCCACTGTCTGCATGACAAGAAAAATCACAAGTTTAGTGGACCACATGAAATTAAAAACGGTTTTAAGGAAAAGGAATGGATGGCTGAATGTTTTCTTCAGAAGCTTCCAGGATCTGCCGGCAGATGTTCTTGCCCCTTCTGCAGAAAGTCCGAAAAACCATTTCATGGCATTTGAGTTATCAGGATATTTTACTATTTCAACATGTGTCTGCGGATCTGGATTAAAGACAGATGTAATTGCCAGTCCATTGTTCATTTTTCCCCTGGCACCTGAAACGGCACTGAGTGTTTCGGCATTGGTTCTGAGTTCATGACCCAGTATATCTGACAATTTTGGTAACGTGCCGTACCTGTACTTTTGCTTAAGCAGAAGTTCAAGTGTGCCCAGAGTGCCGGCTGCAATAATTAAACCTTTAGCTTTGAAAAGCTGTCTTTTCTTAAAAATGAATGAAGTAATCTTTTTTGTTTCAATATGATACAAGCCATCGACAAAAGTTATTTTTTCTGCTTTTGTCTCAGGAAGTATTTCAAGACCCATTTTCTCTGCAAACCATAAGTAATTTCGGTCAAGAGTATTTTTTGCATTTTCCCGGCAGCCTACCATGCAGCCTCCACATTCAGTACATCCTTTGCGAAGAGGTCCAAGCCCGTTAAAATATGGATCATTTTCCTTTTCTCCACCGTCGAGATTAACACCAACATAAACTGTATCGAATGTTTCATGGACATTCATTTCCTTTGAAACCTCTTCAAGAGTAAGATCTTCTATATTAAGCTTTTTGTATTTTTTTCTTCCAAGCATAAACGAAGCTCTGTCGTAGAAAGGTTCAAGGGTTTTTTCCCAATCACCGAACCGTGCCCAGGAGATGTTGCTAAAAAACTCATTACCAGGTATATATAATGTGTTGGCATAGACGAGACTTCCGCCGCCAACACCTGTACCGCTGAGGATGGTGGTTGTAGTATAGAAGGAAAGCTTCTGGAATCCGAATAATCTGAATGAAGGAACCCAGAGATATTTTGGAAGGTTCCAGTTGGTTTTAGGGAAATCTGCAGGATTATACCGCTTCCCCTGTTCTATAGTAAGGACTTTATACCCCTTCTCTACAAGACGCAGGCTTGCTACACTTCCTCCGAATCCGGATCCTATGACAATATAATCATATATCATTATTTATGAATAAGTTATGGCATTACTTGGATTATCTTTTGATTGCATGACAGCAAGACTGCAAAACAATCAGACCTCATCTTTAGTTGTCTTAAACTTTTCACTTACCAGATCCGGCCATTTCAAATCGAGATCTTCAAGGGTTTTTAACACTACATCTGCAACAGCATAAGTCTTCTGCCAGTTTTTATCAGCC
>JBGOXH010000270.1:0-3863 GCA_041479075.1 Bacteroidia bacterium
CAAGAATTATTATCGGAGTGCCAAACTGCGATATCGAAGGAATATGTCTGCTGGATGAGATATATCTCGATAAGGATTTCAATGATATTTTTTACAGGAAGCGCCGTGAAGAAACTTTGCTGATATCATCCGATTGTTTTGGTATTCAGGAGCATTGTCATTGTCTCTCTTATGGCTTTAAGCCTTATTCGACAAGTAATGCGGACCTGGCAATAATCCACCTTAATGAATTGATTATCTTCAGGATAATAACTGATAAGGGTTCCGATTTCATTAATAAAATTGCGTCAGCAACACCGTTTGACAATAAAGAAATTATATCCGCTATTGAAAAAGAGCATCTTGCAACTGAATCGTTGCTTTCAACAGCAAACAAAGGATTACCGGATTATAAGACGACCGGCAAGATCGTCGCTGAAGCAAAAAATGAAACCTGGAAAAAGTATTCTTCCCATTGTGTTTCATGTGGTGCCTGTGCAACTATCTGTCCGACATGCACCTGCTTTCTTTTGATTGATAAGCCGGGATTTGAAAAAGTAAAACAACTGGATGCCTGCCAATACCCTGGTTTTGAAAGGGTTGCGGGAGGAGAAGATGCTTTGTTCGAACTTCAGAACCGCTTCAGAAACAGGTATATGTGCAAATATGTATGGAAGCCTGAAAAATTTAAATCGCTTGCCTGTACAGGTTGCGGACGATGTATCGAAGCATGTATAGGTAAAATAAACAAGAACGAACTTTTTATGGAATTTGCTTAGCAATTTTTATGGCAAATAACCAGAACATATATAAACCCATAAAGGCAAAGCTGACAGATGTCATTGAGGAATCGCAGCTGATAAAGACATTTGTTCTTGTTCCTGAAGAAGAATTTTCATTCAAGACAGGTCAGTTTATTGAATTGTCTGTTGATGGGATCGGAGAAGCTCCTTTTACTCCTTCTTCTTCCCCTCATGTTACGGATAAGCTTGAAGTAACAATTATGAAAACCGGGTATGTCACTGAATATATGCACAATCTTAAACCTGGTGGTTATATGGGAATAAGAGGACCATACGGAAGAGGGTATCCTGTCGAATCTTTCTTTGACAAGGAGGTGCTGATTCTTGGAGGTGGCTGCGGTCTTGCTCCTATCAGATCCTTATTGTATGCACTGGAATATGTAAAAGACAAACTGAAGAAAGTGATTTTGTGCTATGGATCGAAAACACCGTCGGATTGTATTTATAAGCCTCTTTTTGCCCGGTTAAATAAGATTGAAAAATTTGAAGCTTACCGAACTGTTGATAAAGCTGACGAAGAGTGGGATGGCTCAGTCGGAGTCGCTACCACATTGCTGAATAATATAAAAGTCGATATAAAGAATTCCGTAGCAGTTGTTTGCGGACCTCCGATCATGATGAAATTCGGAACCATACGGATTTTAGAGATGGGATACACTGATGATCAGATTTACCTTTCGATGGAAAAAAATATGTCGTGCGGTCTGGGTAAATGTGGTCATTGTATGATGGGTGAATTTTTTGTATGCAAAGACGGACCGGTTTTTACATACAAAGAATTAAGAAATACTCCTGATATCTGGAAATAAAAATCCAGGAAAAACTTTAATTAGTTGACGAAAAATGAAAACTGAGAGCAATAAATTAACAGTTGAAGACCTTAAGAAAATAAGGTTTTTTGAAGGGTATAGCGATAAGCAATTGGCTGCAATTGTGGAGATGAGTTCAATAAAAGAGTTCAAAGTTAAGGAAATACTTTTTGAACAATACGATGAACTCCATGATATTGATATACTTCTTGAAGGATCATTATCACTGGGAATAAGCCTGGCTCAGGAAAAACGAATTCACCTTGGCACTATTGAAGAAGGTCAGCTTTTTTCCTGGTCGGCTGTATTCAGTCCTTTTATTTCAACCGCATGGGTAATGGCAATGAAACCGGCAAAGATAATTTCAATAGATGCAAAACAACTTAATAAAAAGATTGAAGAAGATTGCGATTTCGGATTTAAAACAATGTCTAAAATTGCTCAGACCATTTTGCACAGGTTAAGCGATACAAGGTTCCAGCTTATGAACCAGATGATTATTTAAAAGATAAACCCCCTTCCCTGCCTTCCCCCAGGGGGGAAGGAGTGAAAAGCATCCCGCTTAGGCGGGACGGGAAAGGGGGTAAAAAAGAAAGAGTTAAAGTAAAAAAGAGTAATAATGAAGATACTGATAGATATGATAAAGCTCCGTGCTGCCATGGTTGAAAATTCAACCCTGACGTTGCCTGAAGCTTATTTCTATCCATCAGCAAATACTAATGGTCTTAAAACAATCCGTGAGCTTGCCACATTCAGGTTCACCTGCAGGAAATGTGAAGATGCTCCATGTATCAGCGTTTGTCCTGCAGAAGCTCTTGAAAAAGATGAAGATGGTATTATTACACGGTTTACAAATCTTTGCGTATCATGCAAATCGTGTGTTACAATCTGTCCATTCGGCACAATGATGACCGATTTTTTCAAGCATCACAGGAACAGGGATATTTTATATGATCTCAAAGATGGTAATGCTGTTGAAAAATTCATTAAAGCCTGTCCGGCAGGAACAGTGACACTTACCGATGAAGATGAGTCACCTGCAAAGAATATTTACAGGCTCAATGATAAAGTACTGGTAAAAGATTATTTGTATATAACTGAAAAACAGTAAATTACGACCTATGGCAGTTAATTTGTTTTATTTTCTTGTCTTCCCCGGCCTTCTGTTTGCAGGAGTAGTCGGAGCCTTTCTTTCGTGGTTCGACAGGAAGATTACTGCCAGGGTCCAGTTCCGCAAAGGGCCTCCACTGCTTCAACCTTTTTACGATTTCTTCAAATTATTACTGGTTAAGGAGACAATTTTGCCAAAGTACGGATCGCCGATGGTATTTTTGTTAGCACCGATCTTTGCGGTTTTTGGTGCGACCATGGCTGGAGTTTTCATTCTGCTGCCTTTATTTAATATAACCACCTTGTCGTTCAAGGGCGACCTGATTGTAATATTTTATCTGCTGACAATCCCTTCATTTTCGTATATCATCGGAGCACTTGCTTCGGGTAATCCGCTTGCAGCTGTCGGTGGTTCAAGGGAAATGAAACTCATTTTGAGCTACGAGCTTACCTTCCTTCTTATTATTGCCGGCGTTATAATGAAATGCGGACAGAAATTTGATCTCGACTCAATAATTCAAACACAGCAGGCAGGATCTCCGTTTATCGGAAGCATTTCAGGTGTCCTGTTATTTATTGCAGGTATATTTTGCATCCAGGCTAAGCTGGCGCTCGTTCCATTCGATATGCCTGAAGCGGAAGCTGAAATAACTGAAGGAATTTTTATTGAATATTCCGGAGCTGCTTATGCGATGATAAAGCTTACTAAATATATCATGTTTTTCATATTGCCGGCTTTTCTTATTGCACTGTTAATGAATGGATTCAAATTGGAAGGGATCGGTATTTTGTGGGCAGTGCTTAAAGTTCTGGCAGTTGTTCTGGCTCTCACTTTGATAAGGAACACAAATCCGAGGATAAAGATCAAGCAGGCTATAAGTTTCTTCTTAATCTGGATGAATCTGTTGGTAGTTATTGCTTTGGTGCTTATTGCATTTGGTTATTAAGAGTGTGTAATAAAAAGGTGAAATGAATATTATGAAATATATAAATGATAAATTGATTAATTATAAACACAGTGCTGTAATATTTATTTATTACACACTCTAAATATTATAGTTGTGGGTTTTAAAAATTATTGCTTCAAAAAATCGCTTTGGGTCTTCCATTTCGGAGGAGCCTCCTGCAATAATTGTGATATTGAGATTCTGGATTGTCTGAC
>JBGOXH010000139.1:0-7363 GCA_041479075.1 Bacteroidia bacterium
CAGATTCCTTAAAATCCTCCCCGATATTTCCTGTTCCGAATCCCTGTTCTGCCATTCGATTTTCTTCTCCATTAAGTCTAACACTTTTAAAAACTGTCCGCAAACCATACAGATTTATATCATTGCGGCCGATTGCTGTGTCATTTACCTGGAAGAATAAATTGCTTTTTCCATATTTAAAATTGAAAGTGAGCAAACTGACCAGGGCTTCAACACATCCCAGTTTTTCTCCAGAAGTTGTGCCTCTTTCTGGTAAATAGACAAAATAATAGTTTAGAAACTGAAAAGAAGTTTTCAGTGTATCCTGTTCAAACAATTCCTCTGCAGTCACATTTTCTTCGCCAAGAATGAAGATGAAAGGCCGTTTTATCATAGTATAATCGCTGTCGGCTGTAAAGCATATATACTTTAAATAACATTTACTGCCGGGAGAATTAAAAGTGTAAACTCTTTGCTGTGCTTCAGCTGGTTTTGAAATAAATAAAAGAGTAAACAGCAGAAAATCGTATCTCAGGCATTTGAAAGGTGGAGTTTTTCTGTTTGTCATTCTTCCTAGGTTATACATCTGTTAACAACTACAAAAGTATTGTCACAAGTATATATTTAGTGACAGAATAGAAGATGAGGCAGATTGCATCGACAAACTGCCTGATAATACTTCTGAATTATAGTATGAATAAATTAAAGCTACCCTACAGATCTGCCGGAAATAAATTCGCGGAACTGCTTCTTATAAGGATCAGCTATGTTAATGCGGACATTCGTATTCATTATTACCTGGTTCCTTTCAATCAGTTCTATCTTGTCAAGTGCAATGATATAAGAACGGTGTATGCGCATAAATTTTTTAACGGGTAACAATTCTTCAAGCGATTTAAGGCTCATTATGGTCATTATCGGTTTGACCTGGTTCCTGATCCGGATCTTTACATAATCCTTTAACCCCTCAAAATAAATCACGTCATTCAGATCTATTTTTATCTGTTTGTACTCCGATTTGACAAAAATGAAGTCATCACTGCCGTTATTGTTTGCAACCTGCCGGCCCTCTTTAAGTTCAAACCACTCTTTCGCTTTGTTGGCTGCTCTCAGAAACTCTTCATAATTAAAAGGTTTCAGAAGGTAATCGAGAGCATTTACTTTATACCCTTCAATTGCATATTCACTGAATGCTGTGGTAAAAACTGCTTTTATTTCTTTTCCGATCATCTTTGAAAAATCTATCCCGGAAACTTCAGGCATCTGTATATCAAGAAAAACAAGATCTATTTTCTTCTCATTTACTATTTCCATTGCCTCCACAGCACTGCTGCATTTAAATGTAAGATCAAGAAAAGGAGTTTTTCGGATATACTTTTCAAGCAGATCGAGTGCAAGCGGTTCATCATCGACGATCAGGCACGATAGTTTATTCATTTCTTTTTCTTTTCTACTTAATACTTTGTCATTGAGCCGGAGCCAGTTCAATTTTTAATTTTACCCAGAAGACATTACCCCTGACTCCATGTTTAAAAACGTGTCTGTCAGGATATAACAACTCAAGTCTTTTCTTCAGGTTCTCAAGTCCTATCCCGGAGCCGCTTTTATCAGAATCGGTCTTAGGGACATTAGTGTTTTCACTATAGAAGATCAGATTGTTTTCATCGATATTCATATTGAATGAAATATAGGTTCGCTGTATTGCTGAAACACAGTGCTTATAAGCATTCTCAATGAGAGGAATAAATAATAATGGCGCAATATAATATTTTGCTTCCGTTACATCCGGAAATGAAAAGGTTGTCAGGGTCTTATCGGTCTGACGGAGTTCCATCAGTTTAATATATTTTTCAAGGAACTGGATCTCCTTTTTCAGATCTACCTTATTATTTCCTGTATCATATAAAAGATAACGCATCAGTTTGCTGAGACTATGGATTGCCTCCTGTGATTTTTCAGGCGATTTGTCGACCAGCGAATATATATTGTTCAGGGAATTAAAAAAGAAGTGAGGCTGTAACTGGTATCTGAGATGAAGCAATTCCGACTCAAGATTCTTGTTTTCGATCTCCCTCTTTTCTGCTTCCGCCTTTAAGAGGCTTTCAGTAGCTCTGACTGCAATTGAAAAAACTATGGATACAAAAAAAGTAAAAAGATCTTTGAATATAAATAATTTCCTCGGCGGCGGCATCATTCTCCCGGATTCAGGGAAACTATCAGGGGACACTCCTACCATATTATCCGGCAGCATAAATCTCTGAATCTCAGTTTTAAAATAGAAATTTCTGAATTCCCAGTTTAAAAAAATTAAAGCGGCGATGATCAGGCAGTTTATAACAATGAATGAGAGGAGTCTGTTTCTGAAAAGATATTTTTTTATGAAGATATAATAATTGACATAGAAGATAGCAGCGAATTGGATCAGCGGCATCCAGAACGAACCAAGCATTCTACTGAAACTGACAGATTCACCCGGGAATTGAAGATATTGGAAAAACAGAAGGACTATCCAGGCTAAAACATGTACACTGGCTTTTACAAGATTGGTGTTCTTTAATCCCGTCTTCATTCTGCAAATTTCAGTTTTTTAAAGATCCCCATAATGAATAATAGAAGTTATCCTGAATTTCATCGATGAACTGGCAGGATTTAATTATAAACTCTAAAGTGCCGGGTATCTATTTTTTCTGTGGTTTCATGTTAATATACACTGATCTATTTCAATTTACCACGATCTGTCCATTATCGAATCCCAACTCTGCAACCTGTATCGCGCTCCTTTTTGATCGGGAAAAATCCCGGGTGCCACGATTCCCTTGTGTCTGTCTAGGATGAGTAAAATAAAAAATAAAAGCCTGCACATAACTAAAAAATCCAGTCGAATCCATATTCAGGTTCATTCATTTTGTCCCAGGCAATCATTCTGAGGTTATGGACTATATTTCCGCTTCCGGCAATCATAACTCCTTTTTTCGGAGCACAGCGAGCTCTTTTGCCAGATCATAATGATACCGGGGTGGTTTTGTATAGTCGAGACTCATCTGAATTACAGGGATATTTGCTTCAGGATACATATGTTTAATCACACTCCAGGCACCATGATCAAGACCCCAGGCATAATCGAGAATGACGTCCGTTTTTGTAATTAGCTTTTTTACTTCATTTGCCAATTCAGGAAATCCAGGAGCCGGGTATTCTATTTCATACAATTCACGGGGAAATCCTCCAAAATCGTGAATTGTTCTTGGATTTTTCATTGCTGTTACATAAGTTCCCTTTGTCTCCCAATGTGCTGAAATCCATAATATTGCCTTCAGCTGTGTAAATGTTTTGGCAATTGTTTTCCATCCTTCAGTGAATTGATTCTCTTCTATTGCATTCTTGGGGCTGCCGTGTCCAACGAAGAGAGCAGGCCTCAGGTCGCGGCGGGTTTGAGCTTCGTTACGGAACATGGAACGTATAATGTCATTATTTAAAACAATTCAGCTGATTGAAGCCATCGAGAAAGGAACAAGTCATATACACAGTAAAATGTTCCCGCTTTATCATTTTCCTTATAGATCATTTCTTTGTTAAGCAGTGATTCAATAGCACGCTGCATATTGGCCGGGATCCCAAGTTCATGCTTCTCAATAAAAGCTTTGGCATTGGGATGATAAACTCTTCCTTCCCTGGCAATTGCTTTAAGAAGATTCCATTGAATTGGTGTCAAAAGGTTCCTATACTGGAAGAAAAGATTTTCATGTTCAGTTAATAATTGCATACAAACCTGGTGTACAGAATCTTTTGTTATTGTTTCATACCCGGAGGAAAAAACTCTATTGCATACACTCTGAGTATAAAAAGTATGTAACCTCGAGAAATCGACTATATATTCCAATGCATCTTTATGTATATCACGATTAAACTTTCTGAATAAATCCTGGATAAAATTTTTATAAGTATTGGGGGCAATTTCTTGTAGATAAAGGAATTGCGTGCTTGCAAAGAAGGGGCGATTCCCGTTGGCGAACATTTCCGAAAGCAGATGCCGGCTGCTCCCGCTGAAGATGAGGTTCACGTTTTTCAGCGTTTGTAAATGACTTCTTAAAATTGCTTCAATGTTTTTTTCCGGATAACTGGTTATTTGCTGAAATTCGTCAAATGCAAAAAGAACTTGCCTGTCCTGTGACTCCAGAAACTTAAATAGGCTGTCAAGTGATTGTTCGTACTGCTGTTGTGATGCAAATGTGAAAGACACCTGAGGCTGTCCGGTTAATGAATCATATGTCAGTACAGGGCGCAGGCCTTTTAAAAGATTCATGAATTTTTTGCCTGCAGAATTTTTTTCCGGGAACGCACGGAGTATAGAGCTGCCTAACTTATTCGTGAAATCCTGGAGATTTTGAGTAGCATAAATGTCAGCATAAATACAAACATGACTTTTTTTCTTTTTTAACCCTTCTATTGTATGCCAGATAAGACCGGTTTTGCCCATGCGTCTTATAGAAATCAGGGTTGTATTTATTCCATTTTCAGCATTTTTAGTTAATGTACGGGTTTCTTCTTCCCTGTCACAAAAAAGTTCAGGGCTATGATATCCGCTGATTATAAATGGATTACGCTTAATCATTATTAAAATATTTATATACTATAGTGTAAAGATACATAATTTTATTATATTATACATTTTGTATGATGCATAATGTATAATATGAATTTGCAGAAAAACTAATACACTGGCATATATTATAAGTCCGGTTAAATTTATCCGGTAGAGATATTGAAATAAACGGTCAGGAGAGGAAATGTGTTTTAAAGTAAAGTGCTTGAATGTTTTTCCAGGGTAAGATTTCTTTGCTTTGAGTAATTAATTAAAAACTCATAAACTTCATTTTTTTGTTCTCTTTCAAGGAAGCTCAAATTCAGCTTCAGTGGTTTTCTGGATTTTCGAAAAATTATAATCCGGCTTCTTTCAAGGCTTATCTTTGTAATACTTATATCATGTATCTGAACCGGCTGTATCGAATCTATCCATTTGATCATAATAAAATTATCACCTGTTTTGAACCACGATCTTTCAAGTCCGAATCCATTTGTTATCTGATAAATTCCAAATAATGCAAAAAAGAAAGAAGTCAACGGTAAGATTATTCTCGATGATTCTCGGGATGAAATGTACCATAATATTGAAATAATGATGAAGAAAATACCTAATCCTATGCGTACCCGTTTAAATTTTTTGTTTGTTATCTCAAAATGTTCCATTAAATAGGTCAATTAAGTCTTTTTAAAATCAAGTGTTGAGAATTGTCAAAGTTAAATAATATCCTTTAATAACTTTAGACTTAAACCGTGGAATTTGGAATTCTTATAATAGGGGGACTATAGTCCCCAATTGTTCAGGGCTAAAGCCCTTTCTTTTTCTGTCTTTGTAACCCCGGGCTGAAGCCCAGGGTTACTGAAATTCATAGCAGAATTGACTTTAGTCCAAAAAATTCTTCAAAAAATTTGCATATAAGAAGAATCTGTTATATTTTTGACCAATTGGTTAAACTATATGATTAATCTATTTGGTTAAACTTAATGGTTAAAAACATGACAGAGAATGACAAACAAACTGAGGAGAAGATATTTGAATCTGCAACTGAGGTATTCATAGAAAAGGGTATGGATGGTGCCCGGATGCAGGATATTGCAAACCATGCCGGAATAAATAAGGCATTGCTTCATTATTATTACCGGACGAAAGACCATCTTTTCAATGCAGTTTTCGAAAAGATCGCCGGACAATTGTTCAAAAAATTCGCTCCGGTATTCGATGAAAAGCTCTCGTTGGAAGAAAAAATCAGGTTTTTCTTCAGGGAGCATATAACCTTCCTCCAAAAAAACCCAAGACTGCCTGCATTTCTGCTGAACGAAATAAACCGCAATCCGGCAAGAATCAGGAAGCTTATACAATCTATCGATATTGAAAAACTGTGGAATACGCTGGAAAAACAGCATAAAGCTGAACTTAAAAAATACAACATCACAAGGGAAACAATTCCGCAGCTGATGACCACCATGGCCGCAATTAGTGTCTTTCCTTTTGCCGCAAGGGGAATCATTGAAGGGATATTTGATAAACTGGGAGTCAACTTTCAGGATTATCTTGAGGAGAGAAAGACATATGCTGCTGAATTTGTAATTCACGCTATTAAGAAAGGTGCTTAAAGTGAAATATTTGGAGTTAAGAGTAATAAAAGAAAACAGATGAAAAGCAAGTTCCTGATTTTTTCATTCCTGATAATCTCCTGGGGATCATTAATTCAGGCCCAGAAGATTCTGACATTAAAAGAATGCTACGACTATGCAGTGGAATCAACTGCTCTTACCGGAGAGAAAGATGCTTATTCCAACATCTGGCAGCTGAAAGATAAAAATCTCTTAAAAGGCTGGCTGCCAACACTCGATGCCAGCGGGAGTTTCATTTATAACTCCGAAGTCGTTGATATGAGCAGTGCACTTGGATCCATCCCAATTCCTGGTATTGCAGATGCAATAAAGCCTTTGCCTCATGAGCAGTACAAGATTACTTTTGATATTAACCAGGTAATCTATGATGGTGGTGCAATCAAAGGAGCACGGGCTCTTGAAAAAGCTGACCTGAGCATTAATGAAAAGCAGACCGAAACAGATCTTTATAAACTCCGGAGCCAGATAAATACTTATTATTTTAATCTGCTGCTCCTTGCCCGTCAGAAAGAGCTTCTGAATAATTACCTTGAATTAATAAATAAGCGAATTACAGCAATGCAATCTGCTTATAACAACGGTGTTGTTCTTAAGTCGGACATTGATGTAATGACTTCGGAAATGATAAAGCTGAAACAGCAGCTCAGCGAAAATGAGATCAGGAAAACATCGCTACTGAAAATATTAGCAGATCTCACCGGAATTGATATTGATACCTCAACAGAATTGACGCTTCCTTTGACCGCAGGAGAACTTTCAAATGAACTCTCAAGGCCGGAGATAGAAGTGTTTGACCTGAGAAAAGAGCAGCTTAATGCAAGCCTGAAAGTGATACAAAGTAAAAGAATGCCTAAAGCATTTGGATTTGCCACTCTTGGCTATGGCAATCCGCCGGGAAATAATTTTTTCAAAGATGAATTTGCTCCATATTATATACTTGGTGCAGGCGTCAAATGGAATATATTCGACTGGAATAAGGCAAAGAACGAGAAACATATAGTTAATCTTCAGCAGGGAATAATTGACAGCAGAAAAACTGATCTCACTGATAATCTGAACAGGCTTCTTGAAGCTAAAAATTCTGAGATCTCGGGCTATAAAACTCTGATAGAAACCGACTCTGAACAGATTGCTCTCAGAAAAAAGATTACAGCATCTGCTGAATCTC
>JBGOXH010000028.1:0-16001 GCA_041479075.1 Bacteroidia bacterium
CCCTATTATATCTCCGACTTCAATTTGGAAGAATTGCTAGGAAAAAAATATATTGACGAGTGGGTGAAGAAAAGAATCAAACGGGGAATCAAAAGCCGGTCGCTCCGATCATTCAAATACAAACCCGAACGGGAAGAAGGAGCTTTGCATACAGAGCAACTCCGCGAAGCGAAATTTCTTCCGGAGAATATTTCTTTAAGGCATCATATATAAAATAATCTTAGAGGTGTAAGTAATTCCTCCAACTTGGTTTGTAACAAAAAATATTTAATATCGTCTTTTATTTGAAATTTTTTCTCAGGATTATAGATTTTATGTCTGGAAATAAGAAAGTAGTCATTATCGGTGCCGGTATAGGAGGAATTACAACTGCCGTTTATCTGGCAAAGAACGGTTACTCTGTAAATGTGTTTGAAAAGAATTCATCTCCGGGCGGACGTTGCGGACAGATAATCCGCGATGGTTACCGGTTCGATCTTGGAGCCACTATGCTTCTGATGCCAGGGATCTATCACAAAGTGTTTGATTCACTGGGAATTAAGCTTGATGAAGGGACCGATATTATCCGCCTCGAAAATCTTTATGAACTCTTTTATGACAATAGAGAAAAGCTGGTTTTTACTACCGACACAGAAAAGATGAAATCTCAGCTTGAAAGAATTGAATCTGGAAGCTTTGAAAGATCCGAAAAATATATTTCTGAAGGTTATAAGATTTTCCGGCTCAGCATGGACAAACTGATCGATCGTAATTTTTATAACCTTTTTCAATTAACCAATTTTCAAAATCTCGGTCTTCTTATAAAGCTTAAAACCTATATTTCCAACTGGTCTTATGCAAAAAAATTCTTTAAAAATATCCATCTTTTGATGGCATATACTTTTCAGAATATTTATGTTGGACAGAGTCCGTTTAATTCTCCTGCGCTTTTTTCAATGATTCCTGCTGCAGAGCTTACTGAAGGATCCTTCTTCCCTAAAGGAGGGATGTTTTCAATTGTGGAGAAGCTATTTTCTGCCGCGGAAAATACAGGTGTGCAATTTCATTTTAATTCAGATGTTTCCAGAATTGAAATCAAAGAGAAGAAAGCTGAAGGAATTATCCTGGCAGATGGTACAGAAATAAAAGCTGATATCATTGTTGCCAATGCTGACCTGCCTTTTGTTTACCGCAAATTATTGCCCGATAAAAGAAAATCTGCCCATATTGACCGGATGAAATATTCATGCAGTGCAATCTGTTTTCACTGGGGTCTGGACAAAGTCTATCCACAGCTCGGTCATCATAATGTGTTTCTTTCTGACAGTTTCAGAGATGGTCTTGACCGGATTTTTATTGATAAAAGTGTCAATGACCGGCCAACATTCTATGTTCATGCACCTGTCAGAACCGATCCGGCAGCAGCACCCCAAAACCATGATACACTATCAGTTATTGTTGGCACGGGACATATTGATAAATCGAAAAAACAGGATTGGGATGAACTGAAACTAAGAACCCGAAATGCTATAATTGAACGACTCAAGAGCTTCGGACTGGAAGATATTGATGAACATATTAAAGTAGAAATATGCCTTACTCCTGAAAACTGGGAAAGCACTTGCAATATATCAAGAGGTTCTGTTTTCGGCAGCCTTGGACATAACATGCTGCAAATGGGATATTTCCGTCCTCATAATCGGCATGACAGGTATCATAATTTATATTTTGTCGGAGGGAGCACACACCCTGGCAATGGAATCCCGAATATTCTTTTGTCAGCAAAGCTTGTTACAGAAAGAATTATATCGGGGAAATGATTTAGCTTAGCATTATCAAAACGAAGATAATTAATGAACTCGCAAAGGGAAGAGTTTCTCAGAATATTTGATTCAATAGATTTCCACAAGATAAGAGATCATCCCAATATTCTTATTGCTGCAAATTTCTGGGAAGAGGACAGATATATTGCAGCAAAAACATGTTATAAATTCATGAGATCAATAGATGATCTTATCGATGATTATAAAGCATCCAACAAAAAAATTGGTCCTGAAGAAAAACAGGAATTTTTAACGAATGTCAGCAACTGGTTGAAATTGATAATTGCTACAGATGGATCTGAAATTGTTCATAAAGAGCTAACAGATACTATTGAAAAATTCAGGATCCCTCTCTGGCCTCTTGAAGCTTTTGCAAAATCAATGGTATATGATATAAACAATGATGGATTTCCAACACTGAATAGTTTTCTCGAATATTCCCAGGGAGCTTCAGTAGCACCAGCCTCTATTTTTGTTCATCTTAATAGTCTGATCAGAAAAAATGGAATTTATGAAACTCCGGCATTTAATGTCAGAGAAGCTGCAACTCCTTGTGCTATATTCAGTTACATAGTTCATATAATACGCGATTTTCAAAAGGACCAGCTTAATAATCTGAATTACTTTGCCGATGATCTGTTAGTTAAAAACAATCTGACACGGTACGAACTGCTGAAGATTGCACATGAATATCCTGTCAATAACAATTTCCGTAAACTTGTAAAAGAATATTTTTCAATTGCAGATGAATATCGTTTGAAAACTTATGAAGTGATTAAAAAGATCCGGCCTCTTCTTGAACCAAGATATCAGCTGAGCCTTGAAATTATCTTTGACCTTTACCTGATGATTTTTGAAAGAATCGATATTCAGAAGGGAAACTTCACCACATCCGAACTCAATCCGACTCCTGAAGAGACAAAGAAAAGAGTTTATGAAACGATCAGTAAATTCATTTCTGAAACTGAAAAATCATAAATGAATATCTCTTTTCTGACATCCGGGCATTATCCTTACGATGACAGAATTTTCTTTCATCTCGGTAAAACTTTAACCAAAAACGGACATAAGGTTGAGATAACAAGCAGTAAATCAGCATTAAATGAAGTCACCGAAAGAATTTCAGTAAATTGCTTTGATGGTGATAATCTTCCCAAAGGAGATAAAATAAAATATTTCAGGGGACGTCTTGATAACTTCTGTCCGGATCTGATAATTTGCTCTGAACCTTTGCCAATTCTGGCAGCAAAACAATACAAAAGAAAAAGTCAGAAAAAAGTCATCATTATTTACGATATAACAGAGTGGTATCCTTTGAAGCAAAACCTGCGATGGCCAAAGGGATGCTTAAAACAATTAAAGCTTCAATTTTTTAACTTCTGTTCTTCATGCTTCACTGATGGATTTATTTTCGGCGAACGGCAAAAAATCAAACCATACAGGTTCATGTTCCCTTTCAATCCATTTACATTTATTACCTATTACCCTGATTTGGATTATGTTCCTTATATTGAACCATCATTGACCAGCGAAAAGCTAAAATTGTCGTACACCGGAAAATTAAGTATCGAGAAAGGCTTTAATAATTTTATCAGCCTGATTGCTGGTCTCACAGAACGCTTTAAAAATCTGAAGATTGAAATAAAAGTTATCGGCTGGTATGAAAATAATGAAGATAGGATTTTGTTTGAAAAGCGCATCCAATCCATAAAAGGAAATGTTTCTTTTGCGTTTTTTGACCGGCAGCCTTTTGAATCTTTCTGGAAGCTTATTAATGACACTGATATCTTTCTTGATCTTCGTGAAAGAACTTTCGAAAATCATCATAGTCTGCCTATTAAATTGTATTACTATTGTGCATTAGGCAGACCGGTTATTTATTCTGATCTGAAGGCAATCCGCCGGGAAGTCGAAATCGAAAAATTCGGATTCCTTGTAAATCCTGATAAAACAGATTCTGTTATACAGGTGATATCCAACTATTTACTGGACAAGAACTTGTATCAGGATCATTGCAGAAATGCCCGTAAGCTCGCGGAAGAAAAATATAACTGGCAGAAAATTGCTCCTGAATTCATAAGGTTTATTGAATCATTTTAATTTTCAGCCGTTCGGCTGTTTTAATCAGGTACCACTGAGTTATATAGGAATTATAATAATTGGGCTGCCGTGGAGCCACAACGCGGAGAGGGTCGATTTCTCCCAGTAAGATTTTTGTTATCTCATCATACAGGATTGGATTGTAAGGATCCGTAAAAAGATTCCTGATCGCGGAAGGCAGAAATGGTTTAGTTGCCTCTTTAAACCGCTGGTAACTTTTTCTTATAGGAGCCGGATTTGTTTCATGAGCCAGGTTCAGGTTATTCTCCCTGAAAAAATGATCTCTCAGGGTGTGTTCATAAAGCTTCCTGTCCATTCTCAACGAATATGGAAGATTAAGCATATAGTCGACAAGCTGATTGTCCCAAAGAGGGAAAATATAATCGTATCCGAAAAATGAAAAGACTTTTGCCGAATTAACGATAAATTTGGCATGCCGTTCCTTCATGTCCCATGATTCAATAACCTTCCATGCATCAGAACTGCCGGAAGGGATCCTCTCTCTGATCAGATCACAAACGGCAGATCTCTCGTCCTTTTCCAAGCTTATCAGCCTGAAATACTCTCTGAAAATCAATTCTGAAAGCTCTTTTTCATCCATGTTTTTTTTCATTGCCGGTGTCAGGTAGCTGCCTGCAATAAAATC
Organism: Bacteroidia bacterium; assembly: GCA_041479075.1. Taxonomy (GTDB): domain Bacteria; phylum Bacteroidota; class Bacteroidia; order Bacteroidales; family VadinHA17; genus LD21. Next base: position 4,549 of record JBGOXH010000028.1, read on the forward strand.
GCCTGAATAGCCTGAAATAAAAACAGAATCCACAGGAATCATATTGTTAACTTTAAGAAGTCGCACCGAAAAATATTCCTGCAGGAAGAACATGCCTGTAAGGTTTGAAACCCATGGATAATAATCTTCAAAGAAGCCATCATGCATAAAATCCCGTATAAGTTCTGAATCATATATGATGTTGATCCACTTCAACCCCAGGCGGCCTGCTACTTCCTTTGCAAGAGCAATTTCAGGGTTATCTTTCCTGCCGTAAGTATAACAAAGAACATTTTCAGGGTGATACCTGGCAACCATTGCTGCGACAAGCCTCGAATCAAAGCCACCTGACAAAGGGATTGCTATAAATTTGTCAATCAGAGCATTAAGATGATCTTTAAATGTTATAGATAATAAATCACTTAACTTTTTACTACCGGTTTTAAGGTCAGTAATAACAACCTGTTCACTTCTGATATCGTGATAATAATTACTGGTTGCTTCATTCCCGAGAATTACATAGCTGCCTGCTTCAACCTGATAAATATTTTTTAAAAGCGTCAGGTTGTTAATGACATATCCGGAAGCTAAAAAGCAATTGACAGCATTTGAATCAAACTGTTTTTCCACCTGCATCTCAGCCAGCTTGTAACAATTATCACTAACAATAAATTCTCTGTCAATATGAGAATAAAAAAGGGGCCAGTTACGTAACCTGTCTGATGCAGCCCATATTTCACTCTCCCTTTTAATAACTACAGAAAACTGACCATTTGCTGATTTGAGTTTTTCTTCAAATTCAGAAATCGTTGAGATTCCTGAGAAATAATTCAGGAGAGCCTCATTTCTAAGATAACTGCCTCCAGACAGGATAAATCCTGTAACCCATATATTATTCATGTTAGACCAGAGCAGCTTTGAAAGATACAGCTTCATATTCTTTTGTATACTGCAAGGTAATATTTTATACAATTTCATATGATTATTTCTCTTCTCATTTTGTTATCTTGGTTTTTTTTCGATATTTGTTTTACCCCCTTTCCCGTCCCGCCTAAGCGGGAGGCTTTTTACTCCTTCCCCCGTGGGGGAAGGTTGGGAAGGGGGTTATAAGAATTTACTTGTTTAAAATTTTAATCAATTAGGATAAAATGAAAACCATCAAACAAATCTTCTTATTACTGCTGTTCATTTCCGCAGCAACATACTCATGTTCAGGCCAGAAACGTGCTTCCAAAACACCAGTTACTCCTGCTCCTTCACTGACCCAGGACCAGGTGATGACAATGATAAAAGACAATTCATTATTTTTTAATGTAAAGCAATTTGGTGCAAAAGGCGACAGTGCAACAATCGAAACAGACGCAATCAACAAAGCAATCGATGCTGCTGTGGCTGCAGGCGGAGGAACTGTATATTTTCCTGCTGGCAATTATCTCAGCTTCTCAATACATTTGAAAAGCAACATAACCCTTTATCTAGACAACGGGACATATCTGATCGGTGCCGACCCTGAGAAGGGACAGGGTGGTTATGATGCTCCTGAACCAAATGCCTCTGACAAGTACCAGGATTTTGGTCACAGCCACTGGCATAACAGCCTGATCTGCGGCGAAAACATTGAAAATATTGCAATTATCGGTAACGGTTGGATTATTGGCAATGGTCTTAACAGGTCAGGCAGAACAAATCCCGGACTAGGCAATAAAGCTATCGCATTAAAACTTTGCCGTAATGTAATTTTAAAAGATATCAGCATTTTAAGGGGCGGACATTTCTGCCTCCTTGCAACCGGCGTCGACAATATGACAATTGATAACGTTAAGCTCGACACCAACCGCGATGGTTTTGACATTGATTGCTGCAGGCATGTTCACATGTCAAATTGCAGCGCTAATTCTCCTTTTGATGATGCTATTGTACTTAAAAGTTCATTCGCGCTTGGTTTTGCAAGAATAACTGAAGATGTTACAATTTCCAACTGTTCTGTAAGCGGATTCGATATAGGTACTTTTCTTGACGGGACATATCAGCGGAAAAACTATGACCGGGTTCCTGACCGGGGAGTGGTTACCGGTAGAATAAAATTTGGCACAGAATCAAATGGAGGTTTCAGGAATATTACAATTTCAAACTGCACTTTTGAATTCTGTCGCGGGCTTGCCCTTGAGACAGTAGATGGGGGAATACTGGAAGATATAAGTGTAACAAATGTTACAATGCGCGATGTTATGGGTGCACCGTTTTTCCTTCGGCTCGGTGCAAGAATGAGGGGACCGGAAGGAACTCCTGTCGGGAAAATAAGAAGAGTGAATATCAGTAATGTTGTGGTTTTCAGCGCAAATCCTGATTATGCATCCCTGGTGCTTGGTATTCCGGGTTATGATATTGAAGATGTAAAATTGAATAATATAACACTTATGGTAAAAGGTGGAGCACCTAAAGAACAAGCTGAAATGACTGTGCCTGAGAAAGAAAATTCATACCCCGATCCACAGGAATTTGGCAAAATTCCAACTTATGGATTTTTCATCAGGCATGTTAAAAACCTGGAGATGACTAATGTTGAAATGAAACTTGAGAATGAAGATCTGCGTCCGCCTTTTATCCTTGAAGATGTAAAAGGAGCGTCATTCATAAATGTAAAAGCTCCTCATGCCAAAGATATTCCAACATTTGTGCTGAAGAATGTAACTGACTTTAAGACAATAAATTGCGATTCGGTACCAGATAAGAAAATTGACAAAGCAGATAATTTAAAATTATAATCTTTAAAGGATAATAAATAATAAATTGCTCAGATAACTATTGAATATTATGTTTCGCTTTGTTTTAATTTGGGTTTCGCAACTTTTGAAAATATGTCTGTCGGACTGGCTGTCGGATTTGATAATCTTCTCGGCGGGAACAAAAATATCTGGATTTAAAATAATAAGCCATGGTTCGGACTGGTCCTCGGAATTGCCAATTTCTGAGGATACCTGAGATTTTCCCACACCCGGTTTTCTAAAGATTTGTGATACTAAAAAATTTGTATCTTTCCACCGTCGTATCAACTGATAATCATTTTATATGCTGACTCTTTACAAGGATGTTTCGTTTAAAGTCAGTAAACTTTTTACAACAACTTACAGCACTTCTTTCTCACGTGCAGTAAGCTTCCTCGATAATGATATCCGGGATGCGATCTACAGCATTTATGGTTTTGTAAGGCTTGCCGACGAAATAGTCGACACTTTTCATGATTTTGACAAACAAAGCCTGATTGAAAAACTTGAAAGGAATTTCTATGAAGCCCTTGAACAGGGAATCAGCATTAATCCCTTACTGAATGCTTTCCAGATAACGGTTAAAAAATATAACATTGATGATGAGCTTATTCAGGCATTCCTGAAAAGCATGAAGCTTGATCTTTCCCGCCTTGAGCATAAATCGAAGGACGAAACAGATGAATATATATATGGCTCTGCTGAGGTTGTCGGACTGATGTGCCTTAAGGTTTTTGTAAATGGAAATGAAACCCTTTATAAGGAGCTTGAGATACCTGCCAGAAAACTTGGTTCGGCATTCCAGAAAGTAAATTTCCTCCGCGACCTTAAAAATGACACTGAAGATCTGAAACGGCAATATTTCCACAAGCTTGCTGATAATAAGTTTGACGAAAGAACAAAAGGAGAAATCATCCAGGACATTGAAAACGATTTCTCTTCCTCGCTGGGAGGATTAAAAAAACTGCCCGGGAATTCCAGGCTGGGGGTCCTGATTGCTTTCTATTATTATAAAAACCTGCTTAAGAAGATCAAAAAAACTCCGGCGGAAAAGCTGCTTGAGAAGAGAGTCAGGGTCCCTGATATGGTCAAAATACTTTTGCTTTTTAAAGCTTATTTTGCTAACAGATTGAACCTTTATAATTGAATAATTGTATGAGGGAGATCAATAATAAGGGGACAGCAAAATTCAGCAAATGAATAAAACCAAATGAGCCTGACTTTTAATAATATAAGCAAGCGTTTCCCGGCTCTTGAACGTAAAATCAGGGGATTTTTAATAACTCTCTATGTTGTTGGCGTAATCGGTTCAGCACTTCCCTTTACTCGCGAGTTATTTATCATCCTTACTCCTTTCATCCTGCTTATTAGTTTTATCACGCTTCTCATTTTTCATACTCCCGGTTTTGATGCTAAAATTTCATTATTATTTCTACTTATCTTTTTAGTAAGTTTTTCAGTCGAGGTGGAAGGAGTAAGCACAGGAGTAATATTTGGCAGTTACACTTATGGCAAAGGATTGGGAATAAAGGTCTTTGAAACTCCCCTGATGATAGGACTCAATTGGGTTCTGCTGGTTTATTGCACATATGTAATTTTTGAAAAAATCCCTGCCGGCATTATTGGGAAAATTATCGGAGCATCATTGCTCATGGTTATTTATGACCTGGTGATGGAACAGGTTGCTCCAAAATTAGATATGTGGGTATTTGATGGCGGCTTCGCACCTCCCCGCAATTATATTTCCTGGTTTCTTCTTGCGCTTCTGTTTCACTCGGTTCTCAGGCTTGCTGGCGTAAGAATAAAGAATAGGCTTGCACCATTGATCTTCATTTGCCAGGGAGTATTTTTTATTCTCCTTTTTATCATTTTTAAATTTGCTGAATGATTTACCGGACCACTCACAATTTCTTTGTTTATCAATTTTTCCAATTCTATTCTGTCTGGAAAACGAAAAGGAATTTTCACAGTGTATATGTGAATGGCAATTTTGATGATAAGGGTCTGCCTTTACTTCTGATTTCCAACCATTTCAGCTGGTGGGATGGCTTCTGGGCCGTTTACCTGAACTTTAAACTTTTTCACCGCAAGTTTCATTTCATGATGCTTGAAGAACAGCTGGAGAAACATATGTTCTTCACTAAAACCGGGGGATTTTCAATAAAAAAGGGGTCGAAAAGCATTATTGAAACTATTAATTACACTGCTCAGCTTCTGTCGGACAAGAATAACCTGGTTCTGATATTTCCACAGGGTGAGATCAGATCGATGCATACACAGGAAATACTCTTTGAAAAGGGGATTGAGCATATCATTAAGAAAACAAACGGGAAAATTCATCTTATTTTTCTCGTAAACATTATAGACTATTTTTCCAGTCAGAAACCTGGGCTATATATGTATCTGAAGGAACACCAGGGAGAGGACTATACAATTGAGATGCTTAAAACAGAATACAATAGGTTTTATTCTGAATGTATCGCCGGAAATCTTAAAATGACTGACATCTGATGACCATCCTGGCATATATAATAATAACCTTTACTCTCATCCAGCTGCTCGTGGCACTGATAAACCTGATATCGGAGACATCTCTTCCGAAAAAAATCATTCAGTCATCTGAACAGGTCTCGGTATTGATCCCTGCCCGGAATGAAGAAAACAATATAGTCAATATCCTGCAAGACCTGATTAAACAGGATTACTCCAATATTGAGATAATCGTTTTTGATGACCAGTCGGAGGACAAAACGAGGGAAATAGTAAAAGAATTTGCTGCAGCAGATACCAGGATCAGGCTTGTATGCTCTGAAGGATTGCCCGAAGAATGGCTGGGGAAAAATTATGCATGTCACTCACTGTCAAAGCATTCAAAAGGCGATTATTTACTGTTCCTCGATGCCGATGTCCGCATTAAAAACAATACCATCGGCAAGGCAGTATCTTTTTCCAGGAAACATGACCTGACCCTTATTTCAATATTTCCAAAACAGATTATCGGATCAACAGGAGAAAGAATAACGGTGCCGAATATGAATTATATTCTGCTTTCACTTCTGCCCCTTATACTGGTAAGAAAATCGAAATTCCCTTCTCTTTCTGCAGCAAACGGTCAATTTATGTTCTTCAAAGCCGGGATTTACAATTCAGTTGAACCGCACATGCTGATGAAAAGCAATAAAGTTGAAGATATATCCATTGCCCGGTACCTGAAGCAGAATCAGTATAAAATCTCATGCCTCGTGGGGGATGACGATATAAACTGCAGAATGTATTCGGGATTCACTGATGCAGTAACCGGATTCTCGAAAAATGTCATTGCTTTCTTCGGAAATTCATTTTTACTTGCCGTGATATTCTGGCTGATTACAACATTTGGATTCCTGGCAGTGCTCTTTTTTCTTTCAGAATGGCTGTTCATCGGTTACCTGGCAGCATATCTGTTAACCAGGATCTTTATTTCGGTTTCAAGTCATCAGAATATTCTTTACAACCTGGTTTTTATTATTCCGTTACAAATATCAATGGGTATTTTTATCTATAAAGCTTTCATTAACAAATTCTTCAGGAAATATCAATGGAAAGGGCGAAGCATAGAATAATTGTCGTTTTGTTGGTGATCATGTACTGTGGCGAGCTTACAGCAAGCTACAGGTCGGAGATCTATTATGCCTACATAAGCAATAAGATGGAACTCTGGAAGAGTGTCATTGACCGCATGAATGGAGTGCCGGATAAATCAAATGAATTTATACTGGAGCTTATAAATTACCAATACGGCTATATAGGGTATTGTCTGGGATATGATAAAAAAAGCGAAGCCAGAAAATATCTTGATCTGGCTCAGAAAAACATTGACATTCTTGAAAAGAGAGAATATAAATTATCCATTATAAATGCCTATAATTCAGCATTTTGTGCTTTCAAAATGGGATTAAATATCCTTTCTGTTCCCATCAACGGATTTAAAAGCATCGAATATGCAAAGTCAGCTATTGAGATAGACAGGGAAAATTATTTTGGATATGTTCAATATGGGAATATACAGTTCTATATGCCAAAATCTTTCGGAGGATCTAAAAAAGAAGGAATCGATTTTTATCTTAAAGCGAAAGAGATCCTTGAGAGAGATATCGCCAATACAAAAGAAAACTGGAACTATCTTAGTCTTCTGATTGTAATAGGTCAGTCATATTATTATCTTAATGATTATACTTCGGCAAAAGCTGTATATGAAAACATACTTTTACTGGAACCCGGTTTTATATACGTCAGGGATGAATTGTATCCCCAGCTGTTAAAGAGAATGAAGAGTTGACATAAATGGCAAAAAACGTATTAATAGTAGGTGCAGGGCTTGGAGGGCTGGCAACAGCTCTCAGGCTTTCAAAAAAAGGCTATAAGGTCGAAATAATTGAAAAGAACAGTCAGGCCGGGGGAAGGCTGAACCAGTTAAAAAAAGATGGCTTTACTTTCGATACCGGACCAAGCTTCTTCAGTATGTCCTATGAATTCACCGATCTTGCCAAAGAATGCAATATCACCCTGCCGTTCAGTTATTACAGCCTTGACCCTCTGTATACTGTCAGCTTCAAGAACAGCTCCAGGATGTATCACCTTTACAAGGACCTAAAAAAGCTTGCTGCCGAATTCAGAGATGTTGAGCCCGACTTTGAGGCCAGAATGACAAAGTACCTTGATAAGTGTGGACGCCTCTACCATGACACCAACATTGTAATAAAAAGCAACTATAACTCCATACTCCATTATCTTCTGACTCTTCCAAAAGTCGGTCCTGCACATATCGCAGTTCTTTTCAGGAATTTCTGGAACCAGGTTTCCCGTTATTTCACTTCCGAAGAAGCCAGACAAATACTCTCACTGGTTGCATTTTTCCTCGGCCGGACACCCTTTGATACATCAGGTACTTACACCTTGCTATCTTATACAGAATTCAAGCATGACGGCTATTTCAACGTTGAGGGAGGCATGTATAAAATTGTCGAAGGAATACTTGAAGAGCTGAAAAAGGAGAATGTCAGGATCACATACAATACTGAGATCAAAGATTTTATAACGGAAGGCAATAAGCTGAAATATCTTGTGGATATGACAGGCAAAAAGTGGGGCGCCGACATTATCGTTATAAATGCCGATGCGGCTGTATTTAGGGGTACTGTCTTCAACAGAAAGGAGTTCTCGGAAGAAAACCTCGACAGGATGGAATGGACAATGGGATCGTTGACAATATATCTTGGAGTCAAATGTAAACTGCCTGATGTTCAGCATCATAATTATTATCTCGGAAATAATTACAGGGAATATGCCGGCAAGGTTTACACAAGTCCTTCTATTGAGGAAACCCCTTATTATTATGTAAATGTCCTTTCGAGGTCAAATCCGGAATGCGCACCTCCCGATTCCGAAAGCCTCTTTTTTGTATGCCCTGTCCCCGACCTGAGGTTCAAGAAGAGCTGGCTCGACAAGGACGAAATTGTGAACAGGATCATCGACGATTTTTCAAGGAGGATTAATAAAGACATAAGGCAGCTGATTGTGTCAAGGACGGTATATACCCCCGAAGACTGGAAGAATCAGTTTAACCTTCACAAGGGCAGCGGACTCGGGCTTTCGCATAAGATGATGCAGATTGGCGGCTTCCGTCCAAAAAATTATGATGAAGATTTCAGGAATGTTTTTTATACCGGGGCTTCCACAATCCCCGGCACCGGCCTTCCGATGGTGATCATAAGCTCTAAGCTGGCAGTTGAAAGAATCCTGAAATACGAAGAATAAAAACAGTATTATGAAGATCAGCATTTTCTGGTTCAGAAGAGATCTGCGGCTCGAAGACATTACTTGAATGAAACTACATAAAAATGAGAAAATTGCTATCCTTTTTATTTGTCCTAAGTTTTTCTACAAACCTTGTTGCCCAGAAGCCAGATCCATACAAAGCTGATTTCAGAAAGCCGGTCAGAATCAAAGGTATGAAACTTGTCTGGAATGATGAATTCAACATCAACGGCAAACCAGATCCTGCATTTTGGATTTATGAAAATGGCTTTGTCAGGAACCAGGAGCTGCAATGGTACCAGCCCGAAAATGCAAACTGTATTAATGGTTTGCTGATCATTGAAGGACGGAAAGAAAAAGTCAGTAATCCAAATTTTGTTTCCGGTAGCGTTGATTGGGATAGAGGAAGAGAATTTGCCGGATATACATCTGCCTGTATCGAGACCAGGGGATTGAAACAATGGCAATTTGGGCTCTTCGAGATGCGGGCGAGGATAGATACTGCCTGCGGGTCCTGGCCGGCTTTCTGGACACTCGGCACTTCACAACCCTGGCCGTTGTGCGGAGAAATAGACATTATGGAATTTTACAGGAGAGAAGGAGTTCCCATAGTTCTTGCCAATTTTGCATGGGGAACGGAAAAACAATGGGTGCCAAAATGGGATGATCTGAAAATGCCTCTCTCAGAAGTAGCCGGCAGCGACAGGCAGTGGGCAGCAAAATTTCATATCTGGAGAATGGACTGGGATAAGGATTCAATTAAGCTTTATCTCGATGATCTCCTCCTGAATGATATGGCTGTCAGTGAATGTGTTAATCCCAATGGTTTTAATCCATTTCTGCAACCTCATTATATTCTTATAAACCAGGCCATTGGAGCGAACGGCGGAGATCCGTCAAAGAAACCATCACCGTTCAGGTATGAGGTGGATTGGGTGAGAGTTTATCAATAAGCCACCCACCCCCCTAAATGGGTACAATCCTGCAAAGCGGGATAGGGGCTTTTACTTAAAGAAGTGCATCTTTATAAACTTTATAAAAACCTGATAATCAGCTGGCAACGCCCCATGTCCACCAGAATGCATGTAATAGCCCAGATCATTTAGTATTGGTGTTCCTGCAGCAGGCCAAACGTCTGTACCAAGTCCTTTCTTGCCAAGAAGGGTCCACACAGATTCAGCTGCAACAGCTGAAAGAAATTCACCCTTCGGATCTGACCAGTAATCAGTATCGCCTGTTTGCAATAACAGTGGCCTGGGAGACATCAGTGCAACAAGCATATGAGCATCAACAGGCGATTTTGAAAAATCATCCTTGTAATTTCTCCAGTTGCCTGCAAACTGGTAGAAATATCTTGTGGGGTGTGTCATGTGATCAATGTTCTCACCGTAGTTACGTGTCTTGATAGGGCAGCCCCACCTTCACCTCCGCAGCTTGCAATAACCATCCCGAAGCGCGAATCACGGGCACCAGTCCACAAAACAGTTTTACCCAGACGGGAGACTCCAAAGAGGATCACTTTTTTTGAATCAATTTGCGAATCTGTCTCAAAATAATCCATTGCTCTGCTTAATCCCCACGACCAGGCAGAAATAGCCCCCCACTTATCAGGAGCAGGGTATGCAGTATCAGGTTTCTGGTAATAGCTCCTGATACCGTATTTATATCCTTTTGCAAAATCCGGTTCAATATCACCACAATTAATATTTGCATACCCGATACCTTCCGAAAGAAACTGGTTAATATCAATACGTCCGAATCTAAAAGTACGATTTACTGGAACCCTTTTGCCATCCCTCCCCCATATATAGCCGGCTTTAATGCCTGGATCATTTGCAACCGTTGTATTCGGAGATAAGCTGACATTCAGGAAAAGAGGAACAGGACCTGTGGCATTTGGAGGGAGATAGATAAGGATATCCATTTTGTAATCGGAAGTGTCTTTTGTGAAATATACTGTTACCTGTTTCCTTATTGCTTTGCCGTCGAGAGCAAGTGTACCTTTATCAAACACATTAAAGGACATATCTTTCGGCGGCTCTGGTATCTTCCCATACTGAAATTCATAGAAAAGATTCAGGATCTCAGGCCGGCGTTTTTTGTACCATGTCTTGGCATTTTTCACCTTCTTCCCATTCAGCATCACCAGCGGATCGGGAAGCGTGTATGTCCCGACAAGCGCCTCATCGTAGTTTACAGGAATGCCTGCCTTAATCCTTTCAACGTTTGCAGGTACGTTCTGAGCGGATGCTGCTGAACACCAGAGAGTTATTGTTAATAAAATAACAGAAAACCTTAACATTGATGATTTCATTTTACAGTATTTTAAAATTAACTGTTTTTCAGGTGAACGAAGTTAGTCACTTTCGTTTTATGTTAATTATTGATTTAGTAGTATTTAGGTTAAAAAATCTTAAAGGACAATTTAATCAGAGAAGAAATACATTTCGAGAATTTCAGGAGGAGGAAAGGAGATTCCTCAATTAAAATCCATTGTCATTCCGAATGAATCCCGCAAAGCGGGATGAATGAGGAATCTCCCTCTTTTGACATGGAATTAAATCAGCAAGACTCTGTAGTTAATATTTCTTAATTTTAAAATTTATAAATTTTCTGATAATTTATTTTTTCATCATATTAGATATCTTTAGCATCTCCATTAAATAAAATATCATTATGAAGTTTTTAACAAAACCAGCTTATCTTTTCTTAATACTGACATTTTTAATTATTGCACCAGCTTCTGCTCAGGATCTCCCGAAAGAATTTATTAATCCTCCGCATGAATTTTCTGTGATGCCTTTCTGGTTCTGGAACGACACTTTAAAAGATAAAGAAATAGTACGTCAGATAGCTGATTTTGAGGCACATGGTGTCTATGGATTTGTAATTCACCCGCGTATCGGCCTTCCG
>JBGOXH010000051.1:0-13824 GCA_041479075.1 Bacteroidia bacterium
AGAAGGAATAATAGGCATATGTATTTCCTAATAATCTTTAAAGATAAAGAAAATTCTTTGGCACACTTTGTCTCATGAACTCACCCCCTTTTTCCCCCTCTCTACTTCGTAAAGAGAGGGAATTAACTAAAATACAGCACGTTAGCTCCCCCCTCTTTGCGACGCAGAGAGGGGGGCCGGGGGGTGAGTACATGTGGAGCAGAATCATTTCAGCTGAAAACTTCCTTAAGTACCTCGAGAGATTTAATTTTTCTGAGTCCCGGAAGATGAATTGAATAATATTTGATAAGTACTTCCAGAACTTCATTTCTCAAAGATCCTGTAAGGATTATATTGCTTATTTTTTCGTATGAAGAAGAAAAAAAAGCAGCAAGAATATCTGAAATTTCTGCACCGGCATAATTCCCATGCAACGGAATTGCCGGGACAAAAACTCCGTTCAGCATATCAAAAAATATATCATTTCTATTGGTTTGTGTTCCTGGTTCAAATCCAAGATAACTGCTCAATCCTGCCAGGAATGCGATATGGAAATTTGCAAATCCCTCTTTGCAACGATCAAAATAAACAACTGATTTTTCAATAAAATCAAACAGACTTTCATTCGGGCTTTCTTCCCTTAATACCGAGATCAATACCTCACCTATGAAAATCGCAACACAACTTTTTTTAATATTTAAATAGATATCGGCAGGAGAATATGAGACAGTAAATTCTTTTATAACCTGCATCTCACGCGATTCCTTATAATAAATCACCAGATCAAGAATAGACATCGGCTGAAAAAGCACATTATGCCTGCCCGATTTTTTATTTCTCATTCCTTTGATAAGAAGAGATTGCCTGCCGAATTTCCGGGTGTACAGCTGTGCGACAATACCTGAATCGGTGTACTTTATCTGATGAAGGACTATGGCACGTGTCTTTTCGATCATCACTTGACGACTTTGTTCAAAAATACAACAATTTGGTAATTTTGATTGTTGATAAGTGTAACAGGAATTATTATATTTACTGTTCAACAAATCTGTCATGAATGCAACTAATAATGAGGAGCTTGTAAAAAGGATCGCAAAGCTTGCCAAGCAGAACCAGGAACTTGAAGATCATATCAAGAAACTGGAAAAGCAAAACGAAAAGCTTTCACGCGATTATGAAAAAATCAAAGCTCTTTATGAAAAGGTTTCTCCTGAAGGTTTAAAGGAAACAGCAGAAGGGGAGAAGAAAGAAAAGTCGCTGAAATTCAATATGGCGACAGTTCTTTTCTCCGATATCCATGGCTTTTCAAAGCTTGTCGAAGGAATGGATTCCTCAGCCATAATGGATGAGCTTGATGAAATACTTTTCGAATTTGATGCAATTGTAGACAGATACAAAATTGAAAAAATCCACACCATAGGTGATACGTTTATGTGTGCAGGTGGAATACCTTCAAAGAATATAACAAACCCTATTGATGTCGTTATGGCCGCCCTTGAAATGCGGAATTTTCTTGAGAATTATGAACTCAAAAAACGGGGGGCAGACAACAGAATATGGGATCTTAAAATCGGGATTCATACCGGACCCGTCACAGCTTCAGTAACCGGGAAAAAGAAAATAAGCTACGATATTAAAGGAGATACGGTTAATACAGCAAGCCGTGTTGAAGCTGTTTCAGAAAAAGGCACAATACTGATCTCGGTAATGACCAATGAGCTTGTAAAAGAATTCTTCGACTGTGAATATTTTGGCAAGCTTCCGGTAAAATATAAGGACGATCTTCAGATGTACAGGGTGATTGGGCTTAAACCGGAATTCTCAATCAATGGTGAAGGCATTCTGCCAAATGAAGCATTCCGGATAAAATTCGGACTTATTCAATTTACAGATATTCAGGAGATTATACTTGATAAGCTTGAAAGAGAACTCCCGGGATACCTCTTTTATCATAATGTTAAACATACAGTTGATGTTGTTACTGAAGTTGAGCTTATTGGATGGGGCGAAGGGTGTACTGACGAAGAAATACTTCTGTTGAAAACAGCCGGATTATTCCACGATGTAGGACATACTGTGGTTTATGATAATCATGAATATCACGGGACAGTAATTGCCAGGGAAATGCTTCCCAAGTATAATTATTCTCCTGAACAGATTGAAAAAATCTGTGCTATAATTATGTCAACCAAACTGCCGCCACAACCTACCAATCTTCTTGAAGATATTATTTGCGATTCTGACCTCGATTATCTCGGCAGGAGTGATTTTATACCGGTTTCCAATACTCTTTTCGAAGAGCTTAAAGCACAGAATAAAATGGGATCTCTGAACGACTGGAATAAAATGCAGGTCAAGTTTATCTCCGGCCATCAGTATTTTACCAAGACTGCAAGAAGTCTCAGGGAGGTGAACAAGCAATTGCAGATAGAACGAATACAAAGTTTGATTACTAGTTAATTACAAGTATTTTAGTAACACACGATTGAGAGCCATCGCTGCTGGCACAAAAAACCACATAAACTCCCGTTGCAACCCGACGGCCATTATAAGTTGTCAGATCCCATGTAGCCTGTCCGCCGTCAGATACCATTTTATATACAAGGTTGCCGCTGACATCAGTTATTCTGATCTGAGTATCTCTCATAAGTCCTGTAATAGTAACATTACCGATAAAATCTTCCCTGACAGGATTAGGAAAAGAATAAACATTTGAGAAAGAATCCTTACCTGCTGTTGCATCACCTCTCACCGAAATGACACCTTTCGAAGTAGCAAACCAGATGTAACCGGACTTATCATCGACTGCAACGCTTGTTATTGAGTTTGAAAAAATCGGACTATTATCTTCATTGAAGTTTTTTACCTGGGTAGTACCATCCGGCGACAGAAGGTATGCGCCCGAACTTAATGTGCCCAGCCATTTTCTGTTAGCGCCATCAACTGCTATAGATGTAATAGTTTCCGTGCCGAGCATATAATCTGCCAGACCTGATCCATCATTTCGGGGAATTTTTATACGGTAAGCTTTAAGATCTTCAGTAAATATCTTATCAGGACTATAATAAATCATAGGGCCCTGATCAGTGCCGATCCAGATGTTACCATCAAGATCTTCAGTGAAACAATAGACGTTTGTGATCATATTGTTCTCAGAATCGGTCACAATCATTTCTTTGGACACATCATCACCGGAGTAATCAGGAGTTTCATTATCGTCGAGTATAAAAAGACCATCACCTCTTGGTAAAAGAACCCATTTATAACCACTTTTTGTTATAATTATATCTCCAATCGCCGGGACATCCAGTGTTATTGGATTCACAATCCAGTTGCCGTCAGGTTTAAGGATTTTTATACTACCGGGGACTTCTGTTTGTGTAATCCAGAGGTTTCTATCGTTATCCATCGCCAGTCCGCATATTCTTACATACGGTTTTCCCGGTATTATTGTATGGAGCGGTGAATTTGCATCATTATACTGTTTTATAAGTATATTATTTTCATATTCGAGCAATCCTCCGCCCCAGGTCGCAATATAGAAATGATTATTATTTGCAGGATCCACAAGAGCCCTTATAGGATCAGAAATAGTATCTGATTTAATTGTAGTCCATTCATTATTCTCGTATACAGATATTTCCAGATGTCTCCACAGATTATTCCATGAAACATCGACTCCTCCTCCGCAAATTATTGTTTTACCATTTGTCGATATTATACTAACTGCATTGTTGGAAACCGGACCCGGGAAAGTCAAAGCAGAATAATCTGAGAAATTATGTCCCCTGATCAGACCATAATTTACATCAGCAACATAGATGTTTCCATTGTCCACAACTGATTGGGCTGCAGAGGGAATTCCCCAGCCATATGAAGTAATAGTTCTTTGTATATTTCCATCATTCAGATAGTATCTGATAAGGCCATTTGATGAAACAGTAAAACCTTCGGCGGTTTGATCCAGTGAATTATTGAAAACGCCATTTGCATAAGAAAATAAGGAGCAGTCCGTTGTGATTACATAAATAGAGTCGCCCGGAAAATATTGTCCAGATCTGTTAATATACAATCTGTTTCCTGAATATAGTGCCAGAGTATATTTTGCTCCGGGAGAAGGAAGGGAATTTACACGCGACCAGTTTCCGTAGTAGGCTAAACCCGGATTAGTGATATCAGCAGAAAAAATACCAATTCCTGTTGCAGCATAAACTTTGCCATCACCAAAAGCAACATCCCAGACTTCGGCAATTTCAAAATCGTTGCCCGGCTTCCATGTATCGTAAATCTCATTTTTCACCAGGTCAATCAGAACTATTCCAAAGTCGCAGGCCAGATAGGCATATTTGCCATTTGTCCTGATCCTGTTTATTGTTTTATTCCCCGGGATGTATTTCCTGTATATATCAGGGATATTATAAATTGTATTGTTTTTTAAAAGATCAATATTTGAAGTTGAATATGCTATGATTAAGGTCTCGTTTTCTTCCGACCAGGCAATTGTACTTATTCCTGTTTCAGTTAATCCGGTTATTCGGGATAATTTTCTTAATTCCTCAAATTCTTTATTGTAAGCTATTACAGATGAACCTGTTGAAGCATATACCTCTTTTGAGCCTGCAGCCAGGCTTGTAGCAGTGGTGTAATTAAGATAATCAATCCATGTTCCGACAGGAGACTGTGCACGTAATAAACAAGCAAAAAACAGAAAGCCGGTAAATATCAATGATTTCCTCATCAGAGAATTAAACAGTTAAATAACTCCTTTATTGTCTGCATACTGATTATGTAAAAGAAACTCTCTCAGTTTTTCAAAAGCTCTTGCCCTGTGAGAAATTCTGTTTTTTTCCTCAAGCGACATTTCAGCAAATGTGAGATCCTTACCATCGGGAAGAAATACAGGATCGTATCCGAATCCTTTATTCCCTCTTTTTTCATTGATGATTTTACCATTTACAATTCCTTCAAATAAATATTCTTTCTCATTAAATATCAGAGCAATAACAGTTCTGAACCTTGCTTTTCTGTTTGTTGTATGTCCCATCATTGAGAGTACTTTTTCAATATTGGCATTTGAATCTTTATTTTCTCCGGCAAATCGTGCTGAATGAATACCCGGCAAGTCATTCAATGCATCTATCTCCAATCCGGTATCATCGGCAAAAACATTCATATTCACGATCTCATGAATATGCCGGGCTTTGTACATTGCATTTCCCTCAAGTGACGGTTCATTTTCAGGGATATCTGCTTCAATATTTAAATCCTTAAGACTTAACAGGTTAAAGCTGTCGCCAAGGATATTTTTTATCTCACTTATTTTATAATCGTTATTAGTGGCAAAAACCAGTTGCATTTTTTTCGCGTTATTACCAGGGGCAAAAGTACTTAAAATTGATCTTTCCTTTTGACCAGTCTGTATTAAATGGTACATTTGGATTAGTATATTTAGACTTTTAGATGTTATTAAACAGGAAATTAAATAAAATATTTTTCATTCTACTTATTTCGTCAATCCTGTCGGGAAGTGTTTCAGCAGTTCCAGTTCAGAATAGCACGGGAAATTCTATTCTTAAACGGATCATTATTAACAGCGATTCGGTTATAAAGCTGACATCCTGGAAAACGGAAGAGATGATTTTAGATTACCGTCACCATAATATTGCATTTGATTTGGAAGTGACTGATTTTTCCGTTTATCAATTTTTCCTTAAAGGTTTTGATAAAAAATGGAGTACCTGGTATGAAATCGGCTATAAGGAATATACAAATCTTCCACCGGGGAAATATGTTTTTATGGTCCGATATTTTACGGGAAGTATAACAAAGGAAATATCATTATTTAATTTCAAAGTGCTTCCATTATGGTATTTTTCACCTTTAGCCATAATATTGTATTTATGTCTGGCCGCATTGATATTCTGGGTTTTCTATACTTCGCAAAATCTCCGGTTTGCCCGTACACAACATAAGCTTGAGCAGATTATTAATAAAAGGACTGAAGCCCTGATTATTGAAAATGAAAAAACAGAAAATCTTCTGGCTAATGTTCTGCCCAAGAATACTGCCAGCGAAATAATGGAGAAGGGGAAGGCAACCAAGATCAAATATAATTTTGTTACTGTCTTATTTTCAGATATCCAGGGGTTTACCAAGATTGCAGAAGAGACAAATCCCGAGGTTCTGATAGACGAGCTTGACAAATTTTTCTTCTATTTCGATTCTGTTGTAGAGCGGCTTGGCATAGAAAAAATCAAAACAATCGGCGACGCTTATATGTGCGCAGGAGGAATTCCTGAAAAGAACAGGACTAATCCTGTTGAGGTAATACTTGCCGCGCTTGAAATGCAGATTTACATGAGTAAGATTAAAGAGACATCAGAGCTTGAGGGGATGAAATTCTGGGATATAAGGATAGGGATTCATACCGGAACCGTTGTTGCCGGTGTTGTAGGACAGAAAAAGCTTTCATACGACATATGGGGCGATACGGTTAATACTGCCAGCAGGATGGAATCATCCGGGGAAGCCGGGAAAATCAATATTTCAGGGACAACCTATGAATTCGTTAAAGACTTTTTTGTTTGTGAGCATAGAGGTAAAATGCCGGTAAAATACAAAGGCGAGCTTGACATGTATTTTGTCAACGGAATAATTCCTGAATTAAGAGATGAGGAAGGGAAGCCAAATAAAAAGTTCATTCTGAAAATGCAGATGATCAAGCTTCAGGATATCGAAGAGGCTATTATTAAATTGTTTGATGATGAGGCTCCTCCGAACCTTTATTTTCATAATTCATCCCTTTTAAAAAATATTAGCAACCAGGTCGATCTTCTGGCTACAGCTGAAAAACTACCCGAGGAAGAATTTATCAATCTGAAGCTCGCTTCGGTATTCCTGTTAACAGGTTTTATCAATGACTATGATAAACCATTGGAAGCTTCTTACCTTGTAATTGAAGAAATGCTGCCAAAATATGGCTTTGACCAGATAAATATTGATGAGGTCAAGAGAATAATTAAAAACTCGTTCGATGACAAACAGGAATCATTAACTGACTCTATTTTACATGATGCAAGATATGATTACCTGGGCAGAGTTGATTATATGAAATTAACAGACAAACTGTTAAGGGAAGAATCAGAATACGGTAAATCACACAGCAGAAAAGAATGGATAGAGATTCAGAGAAAACTCCTGATCGATCATGAGTTTTTAACCAATACCGGCAAACTCTTAAGGAGTGTTGCGATAGAAGATCAGGTTGCTGCACTCCAGGCAATAAATGAATAACATAGAATCTGATCAGAAAATTGAAAAGAATATTTTTTAAATGTACTTTTACGACGTCTAAAAACAAAAAATTCATGGAGTTGCTCGATTGGAAAAATCTGCCATTCGGATATATCAAAACCGATTTCAATATACGTTGCAGCTATAAAAATGGTGAGTGGGGAAAGCTGGAAGTTTCCTCTTCTGAATATATTGATATCCACATAGCTGCAACCGGATTGCATTACGGGCAGGAAGCATTTGAAGGGTTAAAAGCATATATGGGGAAAGACGGGAAAATACGCCTGTTCAGGTGGGATGAAAATGCTAAACGGCTTATCTTATCTGCTGAAGGAGTTAAGATGGCTCCGGTTCCGGTAGAACTGTTCAGGGAAGCTCTGTTCCAGGTGATAAAGCTGAATAAGAAATTTGTTCCACCTTATGGTTCGGGTGCATCATTGTATATCAGGCCTTTATTATACGGCAGCGGTGCAGAGGTAGGCGTAAAGCCATCGGCTGAATACATGTTCATCGTATTCGTAACTCCGGTAGGACCATATTTCAAAGGCGGCGTTAAGCCTGTTAGCATGCTGATCTGCAGGGACGTGGACAGGGCTGCTCCTCTGGGAACAGGTATTTTTAAAGTCGGCGGTAATTATGCAGCGAGCCTTCGTGCTTTAGTTGCAGGAAAAGAAGGAGGATATGCCAGCACCATCTTTCTTGATGCTAAAGAAAAGAAGTATATCGATGAATGCGGGCCGGCAAATTTCTTCGGAATAAAAGACAATACTTACATAACACCGAAATCAGAATCGATTCTGAATTCCATTACAAATATGAGCCTGATTGAGATAGCGAAAAGTCTCGGCATGAAAACCCAGAGACGAAAAGTCGCCGTTGAAGAGCTTGCATCATTTACTGAAACAGGAGCATGCGGAACTGCTGCGGTAATAAGTCCAATTGGTAAAATTGTTGATCCTGAGAAAAATATGATCTATGAATATTGTAAGGACGGTAATCCGGGAGAAGCAACGATGAAGCTTTATAATAAGCTTGTGGGAATTCAGTACGGTGATGAGGCTGATGAATTTGGATGGATGACGGTGGTGGAATAAGATAAAAGTTGAGGATCCGCCAGTTGGCGGAGACGAAATCCCGCAAAGCGGGAATAAAAGAAAAAAGAAAGATTGCTTCGTCGTCCCGATAAATATCGGGACTTCTCGCAATGACAGATGAATTAACAAAAATGGGATAATTCACAAAGATCCCCTCCCTGGAAAGCCTGTCCCGACCGCAGGACGGGAGGCAAGGGGTGGGTTTTTAAAAGGCATAAATTGTGAAAAAAAACGAAAACGGAACATCAAAAACAAGACTCAGGAGTTCGTATGTAACTCTTGTAGTGAGTGTTTCGCTTGTTTTGTTTTTGCTTGGTATTCTTGGACTTATCCTGATAAATGCACGCGAGTTATCTGATTATTTCCGGGAAAGTCTCTCATTCTCTGTTATGCTTGATGATGCTACAAAAGAGGCAGATATAAGAATGCTCCAGAAAGACCTTGATGCAAAAGCATATGTAAAATCGACAAAATATGTTTCAAAGGATGAAGCTGCAGCCAAGATGAAAGAAGAGCTGGGAGAGGATTTTATTAATTTTTTGGGCGACAATCCATTGCCTCCTTCAATCGATGTTTACCTGATTTCAAATTATACTCATCCCGACAGTGTTGCAAAAATCGAAAAGTATATCCTCTTATACCCTTTTGTCAAGGAAGTCTATTACCAGGAATCGCTGTTATTTCTTATAAATGAAAATGTTAAAAAAATAAGCCTGTTTCTGCTGGTTATAAGTTCATTCCTTTTCCTGATTGCCCTGACTATTATAAACAATACGATAAGACTTTCGATTTATTCAAAAAGATTCTTGATAAGAACAATGCAGCTTGTCGGTGCTACACGATCATTTATCAGGAAACCATTTATTCTGCAAAGCGCATTTCATGGATTAATGGCAGCGCTGATTGCCATGACATTGCTTTTAGGGCTTCTTTATCTTATTGAAAAAGAGTTCTTTCTTATGTTTACATTTGAAACCACAAAATATTTGCTTCTGCTTGGTGCAGTAATTATTATCTTAGGAGTTTTAATAAATATTATATCTACTTATTTCTCAGTTAACAGGTATTTAGGCATTTCTGAAGACAAACTATATTATTAACATATCATGGCCACAAAAAATGAAAAAAAGGGAAGGCTGAATTTTGCCCTTGGACGCGAAAATTATTTATTGCTTGCTATCGGTTTTGTAATTATAGTCATCGGCTTCCTGCTGATGCTTGGAGGCAGGTCAAAAAATCCTAATGAATTCAGTAACGATATATTCAGCTTCAGGAGGATCACTCTGGCTCCGATAGTTGTTCTGGCAGGATTTATTTTTGAAATCTGGGCTATCATGAAAAAGCCCAAAAATGAAAAGGAAGCTGAAAATAAAGCCGAATAAAATCTGAGGTTATGAATTGGTTCGAAGCTATGGTCCTTGGCCTTATCCAGGGACTCACTGAGTTTTTACCTGTAAGCAGTTCAGGACATCTTGAACTGGGTAAGTATTTATTTGGAATTGATTCTGAAGCAAATTTTTATTTTTCAGTAGCAGTACACGGAGCTACAGTTTTGAGCACAATTGTTGTACTTTGGAAGGAGATTACTGATTTATTAAAGGGTTTTTTAAAATTTCGTATGAATGAGGAAACCAGTTATATTTTGAAAATATTTATTTCGATGATACCAGTTGGAATTACTGGTTTTTTTTTAAACGATATTATACAAAGATTTTTTATGGGCAATATGATTTCACTGGGAATAGAATTCATGATTACTGCCATATTACTTTTACTAACTCTTGTTATAAAACCTAAAGAGAGACCAATAGGATATTTTGATTCTTTCATAATCGGAATTGCGCAGGCAATTGCGATATTGCCTGCAATTTCGCGGTCGGGCGCTACTATTGCCACCGGAATGATGCTGGGCAATAAAAAAACAGATATTGCAAAATTTTCATTTCTGATGGTTTTGATCCCTATTGTTGGAGCTAATCTGGTTGAAATTAAATCAGATAATTTTTCTGCTCAGGGGACATCAGTATTTACCATTTTAATAGGTTTTGTAACTGCCTTTATTTCAGGTTATTTTGCCTGCAAATGGATGATCAGCCTTGTTAAAAAGGGAAATCTTTTATGGTTTGCAATATATTGTATTCTTGCTGGTGTTTTTTCAATTTTATTAGGATTGCATGTTATCTGAAAATGCAACAATTTTTGAAGTGGGACAGGTTTTATTATTTGATAAGCCTTTATACTGGACATCCTTTGACCTGGTAAACAAGGTCAGGATCATGATCAGGAGTACTTTTAAAATAAAAAAAATAAAAGTTGGACATGCCGGAACACTTGACCCGCTTGCAAGCGGATTAATGATAATTTGTACTGGAAGTGCTACAAAAAGAATTGATGAATTCCGCGATCTGGATAAAGAATATAATGCAACTCTCCATTTCGGAGCTACAACGCTATCATTTGACCTCGAAACGGAAACTGACAGGAAATTCCCGACAGATCATTTAACCAAGGAACTGGTTCAGGAAACTTTAAAGGGATTCCTGGGAGAGCAAAAGCAGATACCGCCACTTCATTCAGCAAAATTTATAGAGGGGAAAAGAGCCTATGAGTTTGCCAGAAAAGGGATTAGTAAAGAGCTGAAACCAGTAAATATTGTTTTCAGGGAATTAGATCTTGTTTCATTTGAAATTCCCGAAATAAAGATCAGACTTCTATGCAGCAAGGGAACCTATATAAGATCGTTTGCAAGGGACCTTGGATTGTCTTTAAAAAGCGGATGTTATCTGTCGGCATTGGAAAGAACATCAATCGGATCTTTTAAACTGGCTGATACCTTTACACTTGATAAATTTGAAACATATTTAAAACAATTGTAACAAATCTGATATTTATACGTATAAAGGAACTCTTAAATTAAAAACTATCTACTGATTATGAAGTTATCACAATTCAGATACAATTTGCCGCAGGAGCTTATTGCTCTGTATCCTTCCGAGAACAGAGATGAATCGAGATTACTGGTTGTAAACAAGAAAACAAGGAAGCTTGAGCATCGTATCTTTAAAGAAATCATTGAATATTTTAATGAAAAAGATGTGCTTGTTTTTAACAACACAAAAGTTTTTCCGGCACGATTATATGGGAACAAGGAGAAAACAGGCGCTGAGATTGAAGTCTTTTTGTTGCGTGAATTGAACAGGGAACAGCGTTTATGGGATGTGCTGGTTGATCCTGCCCGAAAGATCAGGATTGGCAATAAGCTTTACTTTGGTGAAGACGATCTGCTTGTCGCCGAAGTGATTGACAATACAACCTCAAGAGGCAGAACTTTAAGATTCCTTTTTGACGGCACTTACGATGAATTCAAGCAGACACTTTATAGCCTGGGAGAAACACCTCTTCCAAAGTTCATCAACAGGCCGGTAGAACCGGAAGATAATGAAAGATATCAGACTATTTTTGCAAAGTATGAAGGAGCAGTGGCAGCACCAACAGCAGGATTGCACTTCAGCAGAGAGCTTCTTAAAAAGCTTGAAATTATCGGAGTCAATTTTGCAGAGATTACACTACATGTAGGCCTGGGAAATTTCAGAAGTGTTGATGTCGAAGATCTTACAAAACATAAAGTTGATTCTGAAAGAATAAGGATCACTGAAGAAGCAGTTGAAATTGTAAACAAAGCAAAAGACAATAAGTACAGGATTTGTGCAGTAGGTACAACGGTTGTCAGAACACTTGAGAGCTCAGTATCAACAAATGGATATTTGAAGTCTTTCGATGGCTGGACAAATAAGTTCATCTTTCCTCCTTATGAATTTAAAGTCCCCGATATGATGATCAGTAATTTTCATCTTCCATATTCAACTCTGCTCATGATGGTTGCAGCATTTACGGGATATGATCTTCTTTTTGAAGCTTATAAGACTGCAGTAAAAGAGAAGTACAGGTTCGGAACTTATGGCGATGCGATGCTAATTATATAAAGGCACAGGGGCGCAAAGGCGCAAAGACTTAAAAACCGGATGAAAACTCTTCATCCGGTTTTTTTATACTAAAAACCTGCAATGGTCTATTAAACCGGGCTGCTTGTCAAAAAAGATAAGGATTTCCTGAAAAATTTAATATCTTTAAATTCGTTTAAAAAGAGTTGCATTTAGTTATGCAACCATGTTTTTAAGAAAAGAGTCTTAATAAGACATTTGGAGGTCCGTTTTGACTTTGTGAAGAGCGGACAAAAATATAGAAAAAAAGTGGTCGGTTTTAAAAAAAAAGAAGTTAGAGCCGGATGTAATTTTTTTATATAACCTGAAACAAGACTAATTGTTAAAAATTACTTTTTATATAGTTGATTATTACATAATTACGATTATTGAGCCGTATATTATGAATTCATCCCTTTTATATTCAGGAAAGGAAAATTCCAATTGGAAATAATAAACAATAACATACAAAATGAGGAGGTATGTCATGAAAACAGTGCAAAACAAATCGTTAGGGGTCTTTGATGTCGGAAGGAGCTCCGGAAAGCGAACAATACTGGTTCGTTTCAAAATTGTCTTGTGCTTAGTATTTTTGATACTGGCAATAGGAAATCAGAAAATACTCGGTCAGGGAGTAGGGATAAGCGAAGTACCCATTACTCCGGATGCATCTTCAATCCTGGAATTAAGATCCTCAGTGCGAGGATTTCTTGCTCCGCGCATGACTACTCTTCAGCGTACATCTCTGGGGAGCCCTGCGGCAGGCTTGCTGGTTTACGATACAGATACCAAATCATTTTGGTATTATGATTCGGTTGTCAGCAGCTGGAAAGCTTTTGCTTCAGGAGCCTGGGGAACATCAAATCAACTGCTCGGCATGAACAACGCAGGTGATGCAAATGAATACAAAACTCTTCAGGGAACAACTAACCGTATAAGCGTTGTATTTGCACCAGGTTTAATTACATTATCCACTCCTCAGGATATACATACTGGTGCAACTCCGA
Organism: Bacteroidia bacterium; assembly: GCA_041479075.1. GTDB lineage: Bacteria > Bacteroidota > Bacteroidia > Bacteroidales > VadinHA17 > LD21. The sequence goes on from JBGOXH010000051.1 coordinate 13,354, forward strand.
CATTTGCAGGGTTAACACTGACCACAACCCCTCTTGGGGTTTCAAGCGGTGGTACAGGTTTATCAACTTTTGGTGGAAATAATACAGTATTATTTACATCAGCTCCAAATGTACTCAACTGGGTTCCGACATCAGTTGCTGCTGGGCAGTTTTTACAGACCAATACAGCAGGGTCAGCACCTACATGGAAGACTATACTTGATGTAGGTAACGGAGGATTAGGTCAATCGAATCCGTTAATACCCGGAGGGGTATTATATGGATCAACAGCGACTGCAGCCGGGGTAACTGCAGCAGGATCTACGGGGCAGATGTTGAGGAGTACGGGATCAGGGATGCCAATCTGGTCAACTCCGACCTATCCGAACAGTGCGACCTTGGGTAAGATTATGAGAGGAGACGGAACAAACTGGTTAGAGACAACCACGACGTATCCTAACTCAACGACAATAAATCAGTTGTTGTATTCAC
>JBGOXH010000020.1:0-18130 GCA_041479075.1 Bacteroidia bacterium
AAGCAGATATATGTTCAGGTTGTTGACGACCTTAACAAAGTGACTCTTCTGTCGGCTTCTTCAAAAGAAAAAGAGATTGAAGGCAAAACACAGATCAAGAAAACCGAACAGGCGAAGCTTGTGGGCAAATTACTTGCTTCAAAATGTAAGGAAAAAGGTATTGAGAAAGTTGTTTTCGACAGAAGCGGTTATAAATATCATGGAAGAGTAAAATCACTGGCTGATGCAGCCCGCGAAGGCGGATTAAAATTCTAATTGATTATGGCAGAAGGTATAAGAAAAGTAAAAACCAGCGACCTTGAACTTAAAGACAGGCTTGTCAGCATTCAGAGAGTTACCAAGGTGACAAAAGGAGGACGCACATTCAGTTTCTCGGCAATCGTTGTTGTCGGGAATGAAGATGGTATTGTCGGACACGGTCTTGGTAAGGCAAGTGAAGTGACTACAGCTATCGCAAAGGGCATTGAGGATGCTAAGAAAAACCTGATAAAAGTTCCGGTAATCAATGGGACAATTCCGCACGAACAGGTTGCCAAATTTGGCGGCGCCAAAGTATTCATTAAGCCGGCTTCCGAAGGTACAGGTGTAAAAGCAGGAGGTGCAATGCGTGCTGTTCTTGAGAGCGTTGGCATAAAGAATGTGCTTGCAAAATCAAAGGGATCATCAAACCCTCATAACCTTGTCAAAGCTACTTTTGCAGCTCTGCTTGAAATGCGTGATCCATTCTCAATCGCTGAGCACAGAGGAATTACAATGGAAAAAGTTTTTAATGGTTAGTAAAGTAAATTACTATGGCAAAAATTCGTATTACCCAGGTAAGAAGTAAAAACGGCAGACCGGAAAGACAGAAAAGAACTCTGGAAGCTCTCGGTATCCGGAAATTAAACCATAGTGTTGAACATGAAGCTACCCCTCAGATACTTGGAATGGTGGAGAAAGTAAGACACCTGGTAAAAATTGAGAATATTTAAAGTATAAAGAATTTATATATAAAGTTATGGATTTGAGTAACTTAAAACCTGCCAAAGGATCAGTAAAAAGAAGCAAGCGTCTTGGCCGCGGACAAGGTTCAGGTAAAGGAGGAACCTCCACGAGAGGACACAAAGGCGCTAAATCCAGATCAGGTTATAGTAAGAAAATCGGATTTGAAGGCGGTCAGATGCCTCTTCAGAGAAGAGTTCCAAAATACGGTTTTAAAAATATAAATCGCAAGGAATACAAAGCCATTAATATAGGTGTACTACAGAACCTTGCAGAAAAGAATAAGCTTGATAAGATCGACATGGAAGTGCTTGTTAATGCAGGACTAATCTCAAAGAATGCACTGGTTAAAATACTTGGGAAAGGAACTATTGACAGAAAACTTGAAGTTCATGCCCATGCATTCAGTAAATCAGCTGTTAAAGCTATTGAAGCCAAAAACGGGACTGTCGTAAAACTTTGATTTCATGAGACTGATCCAGACTTTAAGAAACATATTTAAGATAGAAGATCTTCGCGCAAGGCTTCTGTACACCTTGGGAATCATCTTGTTATACAGGCTGGGTAAATATATAACTCTTCCCGGAATTGATCCAAACCAGCTGCAAAACCTGAGAAGTCAGACTTCATCAGGTATTATGGGACTTCTTGATATGTTCTCCGGAGGTGCATTCTCTCAGGCATCAATATTTGCACTCGGAATAATGCCTTATATCTCAGCATCAATCGTTGTTCAGCTTCTGGGTATCGTATTCCCTTATTTTCAAAAATTGCAAAAAGAGGGAGAAAGCGGAAGACGCAAAATCAATCAATATACCAGATTTCTTACAGTTGGAATTCTTATTTTGCAAGCTCCGACTTATCTTATTAACCTTGCTAATCGACTCCCGTCATCTGCTTTTATTACTTCGGGTTTTTTCTATGAATTCTCCTCAGTTGTGATTCTTACTGCCGGTACAATTTTTGTAATGTGGCTCGGCGAAAAAATCACTGATAAAGGAATAGGCAATGGCATTTCTCTCATTATTATGATTGGTATTGTAGCTCGACTACCTCAAAATTTCTTTTTTGAATGGGGAACAAGAATGAATGGTGCCGGAGGCCCGATTGCCCTTATCGTCGAAATCATTTTCTGGTTCATTGTTATTCTGGGCACCATATTGCTGGTACAGGGTACACGCAGAGTACCGGTTCAGTACGCCCGCAGAATAGTTGGCAATAAACAGTACGGCGGTGTACGTCAGTATATCCCGTTGAAAGTCAATGCAGCCGGTGTAATGCCCATAATTTTTGCCCAGGCTATTATGATGCTGCCTGCATTGATTGCCGGTTATTCCAATTCAAGCTCAGGATTCGTTATAGCTTTTTCCAATATATATGGGTTCTGGTACAATCTGGTAACAGGAATACTGATTATAGCGTTTACATACTTTTATACAGCTATTACAATCAACCCTGTTCAGATGGCTGAAGATATGAAGAAGAATGGAGGATTTATCCCCGGGATTAAGCCTGGCAGGAAAACTGTGGAATTCTTTGATATGATAATGTCGAGGATTACATTCCCCGGTTCAATTTTCCTGGCAATTATTGCTATTCTGCCATCTCTTGCAGTCAAAGCCCAAGTAACTCCTCAATTTGCACAATTCTATGGTGGAACATCGCTTTTAATCCTTGTCGGAGTTGTCCTTGACACTCTGCAACAGATTGAAAGCCACTTGCTTATGCGTCACTACGATGGTCTTATGAAATCAGGCCGGGTAAAAGGCAGATCAGGTGCCGTTACATCAATTTAAATAAGTATTACGTTCTTTGATGTTGTATTTTAAAACTGATGAAGAGGTTGGGTTGTTAAAAGAGAGCAATTTACTGGTGTCGAAAACACTTGCTGAAATTGCTAAATATATTAAACCCGGGGTTACCACTCTTTATCTCGATAGTATTGCCGAGAAATTTATACTTGATCATTCTGCAATTCCGGCATTCAAGGGATACGCTGGCTTCCCAAAAACCCTCTGTACATCAGTAAATGATGAGGTGGTCCATGGAATTCCTTCAGATTATCAGCTTAAAGAAGGGGATATTATTTCGATCGACTGTGGTGTAATCCTGAACGGCTGGTATGGCGATAGCGCCTATACATTTGCAGTGGGAAAGATAAGTGAAGAAACAAAGAGACTGCTCAAATTTACTAAAGCATCTCTCGAAGAAGGTGTAAAAGCAGCAGTCGCGGGAAACAGGGTAGGAGATATTTCCTATGCAATACAGACCAAAGCAGAAAGTGGCGGATACTCTGTCGTAAGAGAGCTTGTTGGCCATGGTATAGGAAAGAAATTGCATGAACCTCCCGAAGTACCGAACTTTGGGAAAAAAGGAACCGGAACTAAAATGGAAAAGGGGCTGGTAATTTGCATCGAACCGATGATAAATCTGGGCAATAAAGAGACTGTTCAGATGAGAGACGGATGGACCATTAAAACCGCTGATGGAAAACCTTCGGCACATTTTGAATTTGCAGTAGCAGTTAATAAAGGTAAAGCAGACGTATTGACAACATTTAAATTTATTGAAGAAGTATTAAATAAAATGTAATCGTATGGCTAAACAACCATCTATTGAGCAGGACGGTACTATCATTGAAGCTCTTTCCAATGCTATGTTCAGGGTGGAGCTTGAAAACGGACATGTTATTACCGCGCATATCTCGGGTAAGATGAGAATGCATTATATTAAAATTCTGCCTGGCGACACTGTAAAGGTTGAAATGTCACCATATGATCTGACAAAAGGAAGAATAACATTCAGGTATAAATAGAAATAATAAGATAATGAAAGTAAGAGCATCTGTAAAAAAGCGCAGCGCTGACTGTAAAATAGTCAGAAGAAAAGGGCGCATTTACGTTATAAATAAGAAAAATCCCAAGTTCAAACAGAGACAGGGATAATTTTGATTAATATTGCAACTCAATTTAAGGAAAATTAAATATGGCACGTATTGTTGGGGTAGATTTACCAAGACATAAAAGAGGCGAAGTCGGACTTACTTACATCTATGGAGTAGGCAGAAGCACTGCTCAGAAAGTTCTTGATGAAGCTGGTGTTGACAGGAATATCAAGGTTGAGGAGTGGACCGATGAGCAAATAAACACTATTCGCCGGATACTTAATGATAACTTTAAGCTTGAAGGTGAACTCCGTTCAGAAACTCAGCTTAATATTAAAAGGCTCATGGATATCGGTTGCTACAGAGGTATGCGCCACCGTACAGGACTTCCCGTAAGAGGTCAGAGTACAAAAAACAATGCTAGAACTCGTAAAGGCAGAAAGAAAACTGTCGCAAACAAGAAAAAAGCTACTAAATAATTAGATTATGGCAAAGAAGACTGGATTATTAAAAAAGAGAATTGTCAAGGTTGAGCCATCAGGGCAGGCACATGTCCATTCGTCATTCAATAATATAATAGTAACACTGACAAATAATTCAGGTCAGGTTATCTCATGGGCATCAGCAGGGAAAATGGGATTTAAAGGTTCAAAGAAAAATACTCCTTATGCTGCTCAAATGGCTTCTGAAGAATGTGGTAAAGTAGCTTATGACCTTGGACTTAGGAAAGTGAAAGTTTTTGTCAAAGGACCCGGATCAGGACGTGAATCATCTATCAGAGCAATTTCAAATGCAGGTATAGAAGTTACGGAAATAGTAGATGTTACTCCTATGCCCCATAATGGCTGCCGCGCACCAGGGAGAAGAAGGGTATAAATATTTGAATAATAATTAGTCAGAATAAATACAAAGTATAATGGCAAGATATATCGGCCCAAAATCAAGAATCGCAAGAAAATTCGGAGATCCGATCTACGGTCCTGATAAACACCTGGACAGAAAGAATTTTCCTCCGGGTCAGCACGGGATGAACAAGAAAAGGAAAAAAACTTCAGAATACGGCATTCAGCTCAGAGAAAAACAGAAAGCTAAATATACCTATGGAGTTCTTGAACGTCAGTTCCGCAATACCTTCGAAAAGGCATCAAGAACTAAAGGTGTCACAGGCGAAGTGCTCTTGCAGCTGCTCGAATCCAGGCTCGATAATGTTGTTTATCGGCTTGGTGTAGCTCCGACCAGATCAGGTGCCCGTCAGCTTGTATCACATCGTCATATCACTGTAAATGGTAAAGTTGTAAATATCCCATCATTTCAGCTTAAAGCAGGTGATATCATCGGTGTTCGTGAGAAATCAAAATCCCTTGAGTCAATTATCGATTCCCTTACAACAAGAAAATCATCAAAACTTTCCTGGCTTGAATGGGACGAGACACAAATGGCAGGTAAATTTATGAATGTACCTGAACGCACTGATATTCCTGAAGATATTAAGGAACAACTTATTGTAGAATTGTATTCAAAGTAATAATATAAGATAATTGTATGGCCATTTTATCATTTCAGAAGCCCGATAAAGTAATAATGCTGGAAGCGGACGACAAACTCGGAAAATTCGAATTCCGTCCACTTGAACCTGGCTACGGTATTACCGTTGGTAATGCTCTGAGAAGAATTCTTCTCTCTTCGCTCGAAGGTTATGCTATCACATCTATAAAAATAGATGGCATCGACCACGAATTCTCTACTATCAAAGGTGTTATTGAGGATGTAACCGAAATAATCCTGAACCTGAAACAGGTCAGGTTTAAAAGAACTGTAGAAGATGTTGATAATGAGAAGATAACAATGAAGGTTCATAATAAGGAAGTTTTCAAAGCCGGAGACCTTAACAACGCTCTTAGCAACTTTGAAGTGCTCAATCCTGAATTGGTTATATTGAGAATGGAATCTGATGTTAAGCTCCAGATTGAACTTACAGTCGGTAAAGGCAGAGGATATGTTCCGGCTGAGGAAAATGAACCGGCAGATGCTGAATTCGGCCTTATTGCAATCGATTCAATATTCACACCGATCAGGAATGTGAAATATGCAATTGAGAACTATCGTGTCGAGGAAAAAACTGACTATGAGAAGCTGCTCTTTGAGATCGAAACAGATGGCTCTATTCATCCAAAAGAAGCATTGAAAGAGGCTGCTAAAATTCTTATCTATCATTTCATGCTGTTCTCCGACGAAAAAATAACTCTCGACTCGGATGATAAGCTTGCTAATGAAGAGTTTGATGAAGAAGTTCTTCATATGAGACAGCTCCTTAAAACAAAACTAATTGATCTTGACTTATCAGTAAGAGCGCTTAATTGTTTGAAAGCAGCTGAGGTTGAGACACTTGGCGACCTTGTTAAGTTCAATAAAAACGATCTTCTGAAATTCAGGAACTTTGGTAAAAAATCACTTACAGAGCTCGACGAGCTGCTTGAATCCATGAGCCTTTCTTTTGGGATGGATGTGAGCAAATATAAGCTTGAGAAAGATTAATTTGAAAATTGGGAAGGAAACAAAGAAATGCGACATTCAAGAGTTATTAATCATTTAGGAAGAACGAGTTCACACAGGAAGTCGATGCTTGCAAATATGGCTACTTCGCTCATCCTTCATAAAAGGATTACTACAACTACAGCCAAAGCTAAAGCCCTGAAGACTTATGTTGAACCTATCATCACAAGATCAAAAGAGGATTCAACCCATTCAAGAAGAATGGTATTCCGTTTTCTCAAGGATAAAAAAGCGGTATCTGAATTATTCAGAGATATATCACCTAAAATCGGTGAAAGACCCGGAGGATATACGCGCATTTTAAAAACAGGGAACAGGATTGGCGATAATGCTGAAATGTGCATCCTTGAGCTCGTCGATTATAATGAAGCTATGATGGGTGGTGGCGAAGCAGCTAAAACAAAAACTACCAGAAGAAGAAGATTACTAAAGAAGAAATCTGAAGCCACATCTGCTGAAAAACCAGTAAAGACAAAAGCTGAAAAAGCTGAAGGGCCGGTTGCAGATGCTAAGGAGGCTCCTGAGGAATCTGCTGCAGAAGAGAAATAGAAGAAATGAAAATTTAATATGAAAGGGATAATTAATAATGATCATTATCCCTTTTTTTGTATATTGCACTATTGTTTAATATTAATTTAAATTCCTATGGGTCAAATAGTTAGTGTTCATGCTCGTGAGATCCTTGATTCCCGCGGCAATCCTACAATTGAAGTTGATGTAACAACAACCAGTGGTTATTTTGGAAGGGCAGCAGTGCCTTCAGGTGCATCAACCGGTGAAAACGAAGCTCTTGAATTAAGGGATGGTGACAAAAACCGCTACCTGGGTAAAGGAGTTCTTAAGGCTGTCCACAATGTCAATAATGTCATTGCCGAAGAAATAATAGGAATGGACGTTACTGATCAGAACGGAATTGACAAAAAAATGATTGAACTTGACGGTACCAGTACAAAAAGTAATCTTGGTGCTAATGCTATCCTGGGTGTCTCACTGGCAGTGGCCAAAGCAGCTGCAACTTACCATGGATTGCCGTTATTCAGATATATTGGAGGTGCTAATGCAGTCACTCTGCCAATACCAATGATGAATATAATTAACGGAGGATCACACTCTGATGCTCCGATTGCTTTTCAGGAATTTATGATAAGACCCGTTGGTGCTCCATCTTTCAAGGAAGGATTACGAATGGGTGCAGAAGTGTTTCATTCCCTGAAAAAAGTTCTCAAAGGACGCGGGCTTAGTACAGCTGTTGGTGATGAAGGAGGTTTTGCTCCCAACCTTGAGGGAACAGAAGATGCTCTCGAAACAATACTGAAAGCAATTTCAGCGGCAGGATATAAACCAGGTGTGGATGTCACTATTGCTCTTGATCCTGCTGCTTCAGAATTTTACGACAATGGCATGTATAACTATGCAAAATTTGAAGGACCGAAAGGTGCAAGGAGAACTTCAAAAGAGCAGGTTGACTATTTTGAAAAGCTTATAAGCAAGTATCCTATTGATTCGATTGAAGACGGTATGGCAGAAAGCGACTGGGATGGATGGAAGATGCTGACAGAAAGGATCGGGAAAAAATGCCAGATTGTCGGTGATGATGTATTTGTTACAAATGTTGAATATCTGAAGAAAGGTATAGAACTGGGTTGTGCCAATTCAATCCTGATTAAGGTAAATCAGATCGGCACCCTGACCGAAACACTCGCTTGTATAGAGATGGCTCACAGGGCTGGTTATACCACTGTTACATCACATCGTTCAGGTGAAACGGAAGATGTAACAATTGCCGATATAGCTGTTGCCACAAATTCCGGGCAGATTAAAACTGGATCATGCAGCCGTACCGACAGGATAGCTAAATACAACCAGCTTTTGAGGATCGAGGAGATGCTCGGTGATCTGGCTGTGTATGGGTATAAGAAGTAATGCTTAATTAGTTGATATTAAAGAGACTATCGATGAGATAGTCTCTTTTTTTAAGAACCCCCTTTAATTCCCCCTAGGAGGGGAAAAAAATAGACTACATTTATAACGTATTTTTCTCCCCCTTTGGGGGAGATGTCAGCTCAACTGACAGAGGGGGTTTATAGTTATAAGAGGGCCTAAGAATAAGCACTGTTCTCACTTTCCGACGTTATTAACAATTGTTGATAACTCCTGTTTATATCAGGTTTACAACAAGGGTTACCTTTTCATTGTTTTTAGCCATTCTTAAACTATATTTGATCTATCGGGTGAGCGATAAAAGGCTGCTCGAACGATGTGGAACCGGAAAAGGTTACTTAAATGAAACACAATCCGGCTCATTCAGACCTCCGGGTCTGCGCATAAAGAGAGCCGAAGGCTGAACGAAGGGACCTGGTCCCAGACCAATAACGGGTGTTCAGTAGGTCGACGAAAACCGGAAACGTTCTTTCAACGACTGAGTCACAGGGCCTCAGAAAAACAAAGGGCTTCGGCCCCAAGTCATCTGAAACTGGTGCCAATTCCTTCGGGAAATGGCTACTGGAGCCTGAAAGACACTTCGTCCTGGAATGTCCCGCCGAAAGACGGGAACAAAGGGACAGCTGGAAGGTTATGCCATAACAAGTAAAACCGGAAAGCTTTGGGTTGCAGGAACAGATCGTAAGACCTGGAATGCAGCCGGTCAGAATAACAGTAATCCGACGCCGTATGCGGCCTCGGTTGCAAACGGTGAATGGGAACTAATCCTTGTGAATAGTTCCCATTATTGTTTTATTTACCTCTTTAAACCCACCCCTCACCTCCCGCTTCTCCGCCGGTTGGCGGTTACGCGGGACAAGCTCTCCAGGGAGGGGATCTTTTTTCCCCTTTACACCTTGTACCTTGTACCTTGAACCGTGTACCTTGCACCTTTTTCTTTATCTTTGATCTTCATTTTCCGTTTATGTCATTTAAAGGATTATCTGATTTTATAAACCTTCTCGAAAAAGAGAATGACCTACAGCGTATTAAAACATTCGTTGATCCTGTTCTCGAAATAACTGAAATTACTGACCGCATATCCAAATCCGGAGGTAAAGCCCTGCTTTTTAAAAATACCGGTACCGACTTCCCTTTACTTATAAATGCTTTTGGCTCCGATAACCGCATAGCAAAAGCATTGGGAAGAGAAAACCTCGATGACATAGATAGTGAAATACTCTCTCTGTTCGATAACCTTACTAATCAAAAAGATAATTTCTTAAGAAAACTTTCATCACTTCCTGATCTGATTAAGATATCCGGCTTTTTCCCTTCCCGAATCAGGGGAAAAGGTACATGTCAGCAGGTTGTACATAGAGATCCGGACCTGGCAATCCTTCCAGTCCTGAAATGCTGGCCATATGATGGCGGTCGTTTTATAACCCTGCCTATGGTTCATACTGTTCATCCAATAACCGGAAAAACTAATGTTGGTATGTACAGAATGCAGATAATTGATAGAAACACTACAGCCATGCACTGGCAGCGCCACAAAACAGGAGCCAGCCATTTCGGGGCATGGAAAAGGACCGGAAAGAAAATGCCGGTATCTGTAACCCTGGGCGGTGACCCGGTGTACACTTATTCAGCTACTGCACCTCTGCCTGAAGACGTTAATGAATATATTCTTGCAGGATTTCTCCGTAAGAAAAAAGTAAAGCTCGTTAAATGTCTTACCAATGATCTCTATGTTCCTTTTGATTCTGATATTGTCATCGAAGGATATGTTGACCCTGCTGAGGAACCATTTTGGGAAGGTCCTTTTGGCGATCATACCGGGTTTTATTCCCTCGCAGACTGGTATCCGAAATTTCATGTTACTTGTATAACTCATTCAGCAAAAGCAGTTTATCCTGCAACAATTGTTGGCATTCCACCAATGGAGGATGCATGTTTTACTAAAGCTACTGAAAAAATTTTCCTTGCCCCGGTCAAAATTGCTGTTCAACCCGAGATAGAAGATCTTCATATGCCTTCTGCCGGTGTGGCCCATAACCTGGTAATCGTAAAAATAAACAAGACATACCCGGGCCAGGGGAAAAAAGTAATTAATTCATTATTTGGAGCAGGGCAAATGATGTTTACTAAATACCTTGTTGTTGTCAGTGGTGAAATTAATATCAGGAATTACAATGAACTCTTGCTGCATGTCTGTCAAAATACAGATTTCAGTTCAGATCTTATATTTACTTCCGGGCCTCTTGATGTTCTTGATCATTCAGCCGACAAATTTTCATTTGGCGGCAAGCTGGGAATTGATGGTACTATTAAAAATAAAGAAGAGGTATCAAACAGTAAGTCAGGTTCTTCGGATGAATTTTCAAAACCGGAACAATCTTCCTTAAATCACTGGAAACAAATATTCAATGCTGAATGTAATGTAAATCTGTTAAGCAACCTGAAGATTATTATTGCCGGGCTGAATCAATCAGAAGACCCTATGGCAGTTGAGAAATCAATTAGAAGACTTACTGATGATAATCTGAAAGATACTCTCAGACTGATTCTGGCTGTTGATCATACAGTTGATCTAAATAACATATACACAATAACATGGCAGATACTTGGCAATTCTGATCCCCAGCGTGATATTAAATTTATTTCCGATAATACACTTTTCATTGATGGCACAATAAAAGCTTTCCGCAAAGGAGGTTTCCCTCGTAAATGGCCAAATGTTGTTTGTTCATCCGAAGAGACTATTAAAGCTATCGATAATAAATGGGCATCTCTCGACATAGGACCTTTTATACCTTCTCCATCCATTATTAGTTCAAAGCTTTGCCGGCAGGGAACTGACGAGGTTCACTTAAATCACTGATCTTCTTTTTTAAAATAGCAGCAGACCGGAAGTACCGATTTTTAGAGTATTTTTGCAGTGTGTGATGGTGCCTTTCTTTTTTACATATAAATATGTCTGTACGAATTTTTATTGCAGATTATTCTTAGCTAGTTATCAGGATAATTCTGCTATCAATTCCCAGGCCTCTCCATATAGTTATATTCTTTATGGTGCCCTGCTGATTGCTTTTGTTTATTTGCTTGTTATGTCTCAGACAAAGAGTCTCTATAAAGCCCGTAAGCTGCTTAAAGAAAAAGAACAGGCTCTGAATCAGATTGAAAAACAAAAGGTTGAGCTCGAGATCAAAGATAAAAATATAACAGATAGTCTTATTTATGCACAAAGAATCCAGGAAGCACTTTTACCTTCAGAAGATTACTTCCGCCGGCATTTTAATGATTCTTTTATTTTTTTCAGGCCTAAAGATATAGTCAGCGGCGATTTTTACTGGATAGGAGAAAAAGGTGATAAGATCTTTGTTGTAGGGGCAGATTGTACAGGTCATGGTGTTCCGGGAGCGCTGATGTCGATGATTGGACTTGAGATTATTGAAAAAACAATTAATGAAGATAATATTGAAAAACCATCGGCTATCCTCGCGGTAATGAACAGGGGGCTTGAAAGGACGTTCAGCCGGGAAAAGAATATTGGAACAATTATCAGGGACGGTATGGATATAGGTATCTGTGTCATTGATAAAGAGAAGAAAAAAGTTGAATATTCCGGAGCTTTTTTCCCGCTTTACCTGATCCGCGACAATTCCCTGATTGAAATAAAGGGTGATAAACTGATTATAGGTATGAATCCGAAGGGAATTTCATACACTGTTAATGAATTCGACCTTAAAAAAGATGACATTCTGTACATCTTCTCCGATGGTTATATTGACCAGTTTGGAGGAAATGGAAATAAGAAATTTATGTATCGCAGGTTCAGGTATCTTCTGACAACTATCCACCGGTTTCCCCTGAATGATCAGAAATCTATACTTGAAGATAATATAAGGACTTGGATGGGACGGAATCCTCAGCTGGATGACATGATGGTTATTGGCTTTAAACCTCTTTCAGAGAGTACCTAGATAAATTTCTTAATCTTATCTATAAGTGCTGAAGGCTGGAATGGCTTGCTTATATAATCATCAATGCCGGCTGAAATGCATTTCTCTTTATCGCCAAGCATTGCATTTGCCGTAATTGCAATTATCGGTACATGTGTATTGGTGCTGGATTCGAGTGCCCTTATTTTTTCAGCAGCAATGAGTCCACTCATTATTGGCATCTGAATATCCATCAGAATCAGATCATAGCTGGCAGTCCCGAATTTATCAAGAGCCTCTTTCCCGTTAGAAGCCGTATCAATGATGTTTACCAGCGGTTTAAGCGTAAGATGTGTAATCTTCTGGTTTATCAGGTTGTCTTCAACAAGAAGTATTTTAATGTTTTTCAGCTCCTTATGAATTTTTTCTTTTTGAATAAACTCCTCGATTTTTGGAGATGCTATATGCTGTCTGGGTTCATGGACAAAGCGGGCAAACGGAAGGTTGATATTCAGTACTGTAAAGTTTTTACCGAATTCCTGATTGAATGTACCCTTGCCGTTCAAAATTAATCTGGCTGCAAGGCTGTGCTCTGCTTCCTTTTCATCAATTAATACAATATTCCTGTCCGTCTGGATCCTAAATCCTACATAATTTTTATCTCCGGCCTCTTTCTCCTTTTTTAGATTAATTGTGACCTTGGTAGCTCTCTCAGAATATTGATTTTCAATAGTATTAAAGATATCAAGAAAAATTTGCTTCAGGGTTATTGGATCGCCCTGACATTCAAAGTCGCTGAATTCCTTTCTGTTTAATATGAAATCTATATTGGCTTTATCTTTCAGACTGTAAAGTTCTATTGTATTTTGGATTGTCGACAGAAGATTGAACTTGATTTGCTTCCTTGTTTCAAAGCTAAGGTTTCCGGCTGATTGCATTGTTAATTCATTCACAGTCGTTACCATGTTGTTTGTTGAAGCCACAAATGTTTCCAGAAGCTCTTTTTGCTTTTTCTGAAGACCTGACTCCATAAGCATATCAGTAATAATGACCAGGTTATTCAGAGGTTCTCTTATCTTATGTGAAAAATCAATGATTACATCATCTTTCTTTTCGTTTGAGGAAGAAACATCATTCAGGGAATTCCTGGCAGATTTTAAAAGTGAAATATTCTTTTTGACTAAAAGAACTCCTAAACAGGCAACAGCAAACATAGCTATACCTGCATAAAGTGCTAAATCAAACATTATCAGAACAATAGCAACGACAATTAAGGATATCGCAGCATAGGCAATTAATTCAATCTTCCTGATATTTTTTTCAAAAAATTCGCCAGCCGGCTGATTTGATTCGTTATTATTGTTATGTTCTCCGGTTTCTTTATCCATGGCTAATTTCTTAAGTTGGGTAAAATTAAGCAAAATATATAATAAATATACATCAATTAAAGTTTACACGCTTGTAAGGAAATCGTTAAATTTGTCCTGACGGTATGATTTTTGAACGTGAAAAATAAATCACTAATGTTATGAAAAAGTTTTTCAGGATGTTTTTTCTATTTACCATTATTATTTTTGCTGTTTCTCTTATCAGGGTTAAGGGACAGGGACAGGGGCAGGTGCAGGAGCATGAGGGTAGGGTAAAATATACTCCTGATTTCAGATTTAAGGATGGAATCTACGTTAATTTTGATCAGGTTAAATCAAATAGCCCCATTCCAAAAGCGAAACTGTTGACATCGATTGATTACAATGATAAGGAGTTCTTTAAAAAAATCCTTGAGTCCGATAAAATCTATTATTATGATGGTATGGGAGTAAGGCAGGAAATCGCAACAAATATGCTTTGGGGTTATGCACGGAACGGCGTACTGTATATTCAGGTGCAGGATAATTTTACCAGGATAACCTTTGTAGGCAGTATCTGCCATTTCGTTGCTGACATAACTTCGGTTGATACGCATTACTCTCCTTATGGCGGATATTATGATCCTTATTCCTATTATTCTCCCTATGGAGGATATGGTAATTATTACTCTCCTTACGGTTCATATTATTCGCCTTATGCGCGAAACAATATGACCAGAAATGAGGTTAAGCAGTATCTTCTCGATTTTGAAACAGGCAAGATCATTGAATTTAATCGTGAGGGGACTGAATTATTGTTGATGAAAGATGAAAAGCTTTATGAGGAATTTGTCAGGCTTCCGAGGAAAGATAAAAAAGATTTAATGTTTGTTTACATTCGTAAATTTAATGAAAACAATCCTTTATATATCCCTGTAAATCAATAAGAAACATGAATAAAATATTATCAGTTATTCCAGTCCTTTTTTTCTCTGCTGTACTATGCGGGCAAGCTCCATTCCCCTCAAAGGATGAAATAAAACAGTTTAGTGTATCAAAGACATGTGTGGTTCTTGATAATGACCCTTTTTCGACTTATAATAAGTATATAAAAGATGCTGTAACGCAATTCTGGAAAGTCACTCCATTTGAATTTATTGATATAAAGGAATTTAACGTTCGCAGAATAAAGCCGGCATATTCATTCATTGTTCTGACAGAGACTAATTATGAAAAAGATAAAACAAACGCAGTCTATAATTTCATAAATCTTCTCCAGGGTAAAAATGTCAATAAGCTTGGCGAAATGCCCGAGATTTGTGCAATACCATTATCCTATGCGGGTGAAGAGGATATTGAATACAGCTTTAAGCTTGGAGCTATACTCGAATTCATGCAGAAACATGCCAATCTGATAATGGAGGATCCTTCAAAGACAGGAAGAAAATATCTGAAGTACTATAATGAAAATATACCGGATGTCTCGAATAAAACTATACTCATCAAGCAGGAAGATCTGTCACCGGAAATAAATACAATTGAAAAAATAAAGGCAATCTATTCAAATAAAATAGAAATCGTGTCAGAAGAAGATATAGTGAAAGCTATTGAAACCAGAACGCCAAATACAGTTATCCTGCATAAGGTAGGACCTGTGGGTGAAAAAAAGAATGAAGGATATTGCTTCAAGATGCTCATAGGTACCGACGATGCCAATATGTATTACTATAATCTTCATACAATTGATAAAGCCAGCCCGAATGGATTTTTACCTTCTGACCTTAGACGGCTTGCAAGGAAAGAATAATGCAGCATTATATATAAAGTGACGTCTTTTGAATAAAGAATGAACATCATGGAAGAGGTCAAACAATTATCGGAAACTGAAAGAAACTGGGCTATGTTTTGCCATCTGTCGTCATTAGCCGGTTTCTTTTTCCCGTTTGGGAGTATATTAGGTCCCCTTATATGCTGGTTGTCGAGAAAAGATGAATCTGCATGGGTTGATGAAAATGGCAAAGCTGCAATGAATTTTAACCTTTCAATCCTTCTTTATGTTATTCTGGTTAGTCCACTATGTCTGATTCTGATAGGGTTTTTATTTATTGGACTTCTTGGAACCTTTAAAGTTATTTGTGTCATTATTGCAAGTGTCAAAGTTTCGAAAGGAGAGAAATTCAAATACCCGCTGGCAATACCGTTTATTCAATAGTCGCATGTACTCACCCCTATTAATCCCCCTCTCAACTTTGTAAAGAGGGGGGAATTATAAATATACAGCAAGTTACACCCCCTCTTTGTGTAAGCAGAGGGGGTTGAGGGGCGAGTACGTGTGATATCCTATTTTATTCCTGAAAATTCTCAATTTTCAGGATTTTTTTTCTATCTTTCTTGTTCATTTTAAAATTATTTGCCATGGGACCACATGATAAAAAGAAAAAGATCAAAGTCAAGACGTTTCAAAGGAAAGATCTTTATCACGACGTTAAGCCTGAAAAGAAAGAAAAGCTGAACAAGAAAGAATTTGAAAAGCAGCTTCTGAGACAGGAAATAGAACTGGTCAAGCTTCAGGAATGGGTTAAGGCAAATAAGTTAAAAGTTGTTGTAATCTTTGAAGGAAGGGATGCTGCCGGAAAAGGAGGCGTAATTAAGACAATTGCCGGGTGTCTGAATCCCAGGATTTGCAGGATCGTTGCATTAGGCATTCCCACCGAAAAGGAGAAAACCCAGTGGTATTTTCAACGTTATGCCACAGAGCTGCCGGCCGGAGGCGAAATTGTTCTGTTTGACAGAAGCTGGTACAACAGGGCGGGTGTTGAGAAAGTAATGGGATATTGCTCCAACGAGGAATATGAAGAGTTCCTCAGAGCTTGTCCTGAATTCGAGAAGATGCTTATCAGATCCGGAATTACTTTGATAAAATACTGGTTCTCAGTTAGTGACAAGGAACAGGAAAAACGTTTCCAGGACAGGATACAGGATCCTACAAAACGGTGGAAAATCAGCCCTATGGACGTGGAATCGCGCGATAAATGGGTGGAATATTCCATGGCTAAGGACAAAATGTTCTCATATACCGATACCAAGCAATCACCATGGTATGTTGTCCATGCAGATGATAAAAGAAGGGCAAGGCTTAATACTATTGAACATTTTCTATCAATTATACCTTATAAAGATCTTACACCCAAACCATTTAAGCTGCCACCGCTGAAACACGATGTAGCTTATGTCAGACCGCCGTTAACCGACCAGACATTTGTCCCCGAAAAGTATTAGTAGTCTTGACGCTTCGCTGTCTTGACGCGGAGTTTACCCCGTAAAGCGGGGCTGTCTTAATGCTTCGCTGTTTTATGACTCAACGACAGCCTGCAGGGCGTTAAGATTATAAAGACAGTCCCGCGCCAGCGGGACGTAAAGACTCAAAAGACTATCTGACTTTTTTCTTTTATCTTTGATCTTTTATCTTTGATCTTATGATTTCAAAGCCATCCATACCCAAAGGAACGCGTGATTTTTCAACTGACGAGATGCTGAAAAGGGAATTCATTTTTGATACCATTAAAAAAGTATTTAAACTATATGGCTATCAACCTATTGAAACCCCGGCGATGGAAAACCTTTCTACTTTGCTGGGCAAATATGGTGAGGAAGGTGACAGGCTTATTTTCAGGATTCTGAACTCAGGAGACTTTCTGGCAGGAGTCAGTGATGAAGATTTGCAAAAAAAAGAAGTAGGAAAGCTCTCGCAACAGATTTGTGAAAAGGGATTGAGATATGACCTCACTGTTCCGTTTGCCAGATATGTTGTCCAATACCGTGATAAAATTATTTTCCCTTTTAAAAGATATCAGATTCAACCGGTCTGGCGGGCAGACAGGCCGCAGAAAGGCAGATACCGCGAATTCTTCCAGTGTGATGTTGATGTAATCGGAAGTGATTCATTATTAAATGAAATCGAACTTATCCAAATTATTGATGATATTTTTGATAGATTGAATATTTCAGTTCTAATTAAAGTCAATAATAGAAAGGTACTTTCGGGAATTGCAGAATATGCAGGAATTCCAAAACGAGTTATAGATATAACAATTGCTTTAGATAAGTTTGAAAAAATAGGATGGGAAGGTGTTAGAGAAGAATTATTGATTAAAGGTATAAATAAACGAATCGTAAATGAATTTGGTAGTATCATAAGAGTTATGGGTCAAAATAATTCACAGAAATTAGATTTCTTGGATAAGATATTATTGGATTCAGCAACTGGGAAGAAGGGGATTCAAGAAGTTAAAGAATTGTTCAGTTTATTGCAGAATATCAAGTTAAAATCTGAGATTGTCTTCGATCTTACACTTGCACGTGGACTTAACTATTATACCGGAGCAATAATTGAAGTCAGATCGGCTGATGTTTCAATAGGCAGCATTTGTGGCGGAGGACGCTATGATGATCTTACCGGTGTGTTTGGAATGAAAGGAGTTTCAGGTGTTGGCGTATCGTTC
>JBGOXH010000019.1:0-18225 GCA_041479075.1 Bacteroidia bacterium
AAAAAGGAATGTCAAACGGCCATGTGCTTGCCATTCTGCTTGGACTGATGATTGGTACAATTTCATGGGCAGGCAGTATGATAGCATTTGGCAAGCTCGACGGCTGGATAGGCGACCTGAGGATAAAATGGTTGAAATATGTGAACCTCACGATTTTAGCAGTATTGATCGGATTCATTGTCTTCATAATGACAAGACATGTCGAGACAACAAAAGAGCTTACACCTTATATATATACAATGTTTGCCGTGGCAGTTGTTTATGGAGTACTCTTCGTTATGCCAATCGGAGGAGCCGATATGCCGGTAGTAATATCACTTCTTAACTCATTCACTGGTGTGGCTGCTGCCATGGGAGGCTTCCTTTACAACAACCAGGCAATGCTGACTGGTGGTATACTTGTCGGATCTGCCGGTACGATACTTACAATCCTGATGTGCAGGGCAATGAACAGATCGCTGCTAAATGTTATTGTCGGAGTATTTGGCGGAGGCGGACAGGCAATTGCCGGAGCTGCAGGAACAGTAAAGGAGATAACCATTTCAGATGCAGCGGTACTTTTAAGCTATTCCAAAAAAGTCGTTATTGTCCCGGGTTACGGACTGGCTGTTGCACAGGCACAGCATATTTGCCATGAGCTTGATAAGCTTCTCGAGGAAAAGGGAGTGGAGGTTAAATATGCAATTCATCCTGTAGCCGGACGTATGCCAGGCCACATGAACGTGTTGCTTGCTGAAGCCGATGTCCCTTATGAACAGCTCATTGAAAGTGACGAAATAAATCCGGACCTTCCAAATACCGATGTTCTGGTTGTGATCGGAGCAAACGATGTAGTCAACCCTGCTGCTGAAGATGATCCATCGAGTCCAATCTACGGCATGCCGATAGTGAAAGCACGGGATGCGAAAAATATCATCGTAATGAAACGCGGAATGGGCAAAGGTTATGCAGCTATAGAGAATATGCTATTCTATAACGACAAGACGAGGATGTTGTTCGGTGATGCTAAAACCTCTCTGCAAAACCTTGTAAATGAGGTAAAAAGTTTATAGATTTAACCTAATTCTCTGACCCGCTTTTACCCCCTTTCCCGTTTCCCCCAGGGGGGAAAGGCTGAATTGCTTCCCGCCTCAGCGGGACTGGGAAGGGGGTAAGATAATGTAAAATGAACTCTCCTTCTGAAAAATTAGCATCTCTCAGGGCTGCTTTGAAACAGAACAACCTCGATGCATATATTATTCCCGTCTCTGATCCACATCTGGACGAAAATATTCCAGACCACTGGAAGATAATTTCCTGGCTTACAGGTTTTACAGGTTCAGCAGCAAATGTCGTTGTAACTGATTCATTTGCAGGATTATGGACAGATTCAAGGTATTTTCTGCAGGCTCAAAAGCAACTGGCCGGTACCGGCTTTGACCTGATAATTCCGAAAACATTTCAACCTGTCGACTATACTGACTGGCTCGCTGAACATATCTCTTCCGGAGGCAGGGTCGGATTAGATGGCAGGATTTTTTCTATAACTCAGCTAAGAAAATTAAAGAACAAGCTTGAAGGGGAAAATATATCTTTTGTGAATGATTGTGATCTTGTCAGTGATATCTGGAAGGAACGTCCGTCATTACCATATTCTGAGGCATGGGATCATACCCTGGAATTTTCAGGAAAGGGCAGATCACAAAAGATTGCTGAAGTCAGAGAACAAATGAAGAAACGAAACATTGATTTTCATCTGCTGACGTCAATCGATGATATAATGTGGCTGCTTAATATCAGGGGTAATGATATGACTTACAGTCCTTTGCTTACATCATTCGCTTTGATCGGAGAGGTGCAGAGCCTTTTATTTGTTGAAGAAAAAAAGATCCCTGGAAATCTTGCTTCTGAATTTGACAGACTGGGGATAATAATGCTTCCTTATGAAGAGGTTGAAGGGCTGGAATCATTTATGATTGAGGGATCATCTGTTCTGATAAATCCTGCAACAACATCAGTTGCGCTTTATAATTTAATCCCTGACAAACTGAAAATTGTCGAGGACATAAGTATTCCAACGCGGATGAAAGCTGTTAAGAATAAAACAGAGATTGAAAACATCGGAAAAGTAATGATCAAGGATGGTGTTGCTCTGACGAAATTTTTCTACTGGATTGAAAACGACCTGGGGGTCGTCCCGATGACAGAAGTGTCACTTGCAGGCAGACTACTGGAGTTCAGAATGCATCAGGAAGGTTTTTTATCTCCATCATTCTCTACAATCACAGCTTTGAACGAACATGCTGCCTTGCCTCATTATGAACCGACTTCAGAATCAGATTCGATTCTAGGGGAGAGCGGCATTTTTCTTGTCGATTCGGGAGGACAATACATGGGCGGTACCACTGACATAACAAGGACTATATCATTTGGTACTCCAACAGCTCTGCAAAAGAAAGATTTTACATTGGTCTTAAAAGGTCACATTGCATTGGCGTTTGCCAAATTTCCGATGGGAACAAAAGGTTATCAGCTGGATCTTCTGGCTCGTAAAGCATTGTGGGAGAATGGTTTGAATTATGGCCACGGGACCGGGCATGGAGTTGGTTACTGCCTGAATGTACATGAAGGGCCGCAGAATATCAGTCCTGGAGATGTTAAAATAAATATTGAACCCGGAATGCTAATCTCAAATGAACCGGCAATCTACAGGGAAGGAGAATATGGAATCCGCACGGAGAATCTCATACTCTGTTTTGAAGATGAAGAGACCGAGTTCGGACAATTTCTGAAATTTGATACTGTCTCATTGTGTTATATTGATAAGAATCTGATTGAGAAATCACTGATAGATATGAAAGAAATAAACTGGCTAAATAATTATCATACAGAGGTCTATGATAAAATAAGCCCATACCTTACGAATGAAGAGAGGGAGTGGCTGAGAGAAAAAACATTTGAATTTTAATTTCCTGTAATATATAACCACCTCCCCCTGTCCGCCAGCTGGCGGACAGGGTACTCCCCGCTTAAGCGGGGCAGGCTCTCCTTTAAAAAGGAGGAGAAATGATGATATTTTTACTTTCCCCTCCTTTTCAAAGGAGGGGTGTCCTCCGCCAACCGGCGGAGGACGGGGTGGTTAGTTGAAGAATTCTATCTAATGATATCCATCATTTGTTTTAGATCAATCACCGGAAATTCTGTAATTCGCAGCTTTGCACTGCCATATGGAACAAGCTGAATAACTTCAGGATAACCTTCAGGTTTAACAGGACTTTGAGGTGGAACATCAGCTGAATTATTTTTCAAAGTCCACTCAGGGATCTTAACTCCCCTCGTTGTAATGATCACTGCAGCATCTTTATCCCAGGTGATATATTTACCTGAATCTGCCGACCATATCATATCTCCTTTATCTGCAAATGGGTATCTGGTCACAGGATTTTCTACAACTTTTATTCCTCTGCCCGGATTAGCATTGTCAATCATCAATCCGTAGTTCCATGGACTCTTTGGATAGATTTCCCAGTCGATACTTCCTTTATACCCGAAATTGTCATAATTGATTTTTACACTTTTATACTCTTTTTCTAACCTGAGTGAAAAGTAGAGCGGACCTCTGAGAACTGACATAGAATTGTTGTACCTTTTTTCATATCTTAATTTCATTGGGAGATTGAAAGTGATCTGGTCGCCATCTTTCCATTTTCCAAAGAGTTTAATAGTCTTACCTGCTGTACCGGTAATTGTTTTATCCCTGAATTTAAACACAACTGTGTCAGCCCATCCAGGAATCCTCAGGTACAGTGGAAACTTAACTGCTCCTGACGTACTGATTCTCAGCGTAATATCACCATTGAACGGATAATCAGTTATTTCATGGATTGTGACATCTTTTCCATTTGCGACTTTAGCTTTTACTACTGAAGGAGAGTAAGCGACTGCAACAAGTCCGTTATCATTTGTTGCCATCCAGAGACTCTCAACAAATTTTGGCCATCCCTGGTGCATATTTGCAAGACAACAGGCGAAGTTTGGCATAAGACCATAAATATTGGAGTAATCTCCATTTGATGTCCAGTCTCTTTTTGCACTGTTAACAAGCACCTGGTTTGTCTGCTGGTCGTATTGATGTGCCCACATATCAGGTGTGGTAGTGCCAGGTAATGCATTGAATGCGAGCGATTCGAGCCGGTCAGCGAGGCTGTTTTCACCAAAGATTTCATATAATTCTTCCATCGAAAACATGTACTCAACGACAGAGCAAAATTCTGTACCTCTGTCTGGTGAGTTTCCTGAAAGATGCTCGTCGCATGAAAATATTCCACCTGTCTGGCCATGGTTAATATCATATTTTTTAATGCCTGCAAAAACAGCATTTTTATACCTTAAGTCACCTGATTGCTGGTACCATAGTCCGGGATATTTGATAGCCATTGCATTATTGACGCCATGAGCTGTCAAACCATCTTCCTTCCATTGAAGAGGTATCTTCTTATTGGCAAACGCAGCAGAATCCCATGGAAATTTTTCATAATAAGCAGTCCAGTCACGGCAATTTCTTTGTATCGATTTGATTGCATCAAGAATCCATGGCAATTTTGTCTGGCGATAGAGCCAGTAACCGGTGACAGCATTCTCCATTGCTCTGACACCGCGCCAATCCTTATCAGGCCAGTCGGGAGGCGTATCGTGAATATATTTAAAATATTTTGTCAGGACATCGAGAGCTGTGGCATCAGAAGTGGCTTCGTAATATTGCATTAAGACTTTATTAGCCACCGCCAGCGGCCAGCGATCCTTATTTTTCAAAGGGCCGTACCATCCGGAATCTCTGCTGCTTGCAAGGATTGGTTCCATCCATTTTGTTACTTTTTCTTTGAGATGGTCATCGTCAAGAAGATAAGCAAGCGGGACAAGTCCATCGAGAAAATAAGGGCCTCTTTCCCAGGCATCGCCGGTACCTCCATGCCAGGCATTGTTTGAAAGGTCGGGCCAGAAATCATCTATATTGCCTGTGAGTCCTGTAGCCTGTGCTTCAAGCTGAGCCTTAAGCCAGCCCTCAGGTTTAATGGAACCCAGAGGTAATTTGATATAAGCGTTTTGTTTTAAAGGAGCAGTATTCCCTTTATAATTTATATTTTCCTTTTTGCCATTACAGGCTGTAATACTAATTAGAAAAATGAGAACAAATGTGATAATTATGTTTTTCATAATAATTTTTTATTTAACCGCTAAGATCGCAAAGATTTGCAAAGGTCGCAAAGAAAATTTTTTACCACGAGTGCACGGAGTACTCCGTGTTCTTTCTCCGTGTAACTCCGTGTTACTCGTGGTTAATTTTTAATAATCCAGCTCAATTCCGGATTGACACATTGATTTATATCAATTGCTTCAGCCACTTGTAGCATATCAAACCATGCGACACCTGCTGATGGCATCTGCAAGATAACATTTGTTTTAGGAGGCAGATCGTTATAATATAGAATTGTAACAGATGTTACAAATTTCTGCCATTCATTGCTCAACGTAAATCTTGTTGTTCCATAATCTCCTAATGAAATCTCAAAATATTGAGGTTTATTTTTTTCAAAGTCATCAGGATTTCTTTGCTCAGGATCACTTTTTGCCCATATTGAAATATAATAAGTTGCCCCGTTCCTGACAGATACAGGAAAACATCTTAGCTTAATGCTATTGTTATTCTTAGGTGTAACCATCCTGACTGAATGATTGCCTTCGATATTCTCCCGTGTATCGAGGAAATAAGTTGCACCTCTGTCGCCTCCGTTACGGGCATAGCATGAGGCGGGCACACCCGGACTTGAAACATCTTCGAAACCTGGATCTTTGGTAAGGTTATAAATCCAAAATTTTACAGTTTCTTCCCGTGGTTTCAGATCGACAAGATAAACTTGTGAACCGAAGGCTGAAAGCATATCAGAAAAAATACCTCCGATCATAGAAACACTGCGATTCTCAAATAAAACTCCTGCTTTCCCCGAAAGTGATTTTGAAAGTGAAAAGTATGCTCTTTGAGGAGAATTTGTTTTGTTTACAGCAATTATAATCAGCTGACCATCATGAACTGCAGATGACACTGCAATATTCTTTGATCCTGCCCTTACAGGAATTGTCTCTTCATCCGACAGGAGCCATGGAGTCAGCTCTGCAATTTCGACAGCCATTCTGCCGCATTCACTCCATGTGGATGCAGATTTAGGGAATAAACTAAGTCCTTGTCTTACAAAATATTGAATACCTCTTGCACCATTAATTATTGACTGGTATGTCATTGATCTTAATTCCTGCAGTGAAGGTTCCCGGCTCCACCATTCGCCTCCGCCAAAGGCCTGGGGGACTATCCAGACCGGTTTGCTGCCAGTAAATTCTTTTGAAAGCTGATCTGCAACATCACCGACGATAGTAACAGGGCTGTCCGGAACCGGATAAGGATCAGCCATCACAATATCAAGCGCATCTGCATATTTTTTTGATAACAAGAATGGTGCATTAAATACCATAGAGACAGGATGCCATGGATCGTTTTCCTTAATAATGTTATAGACTTTCAGAAGTGAATCCGGTGTAATTTCGTTACCAGTAGGCTCATCGGAGATATACCATGCCAGCAGTGCAGGATGATCCTTAAAAGCTGAGATCTCATTTATTAGCCGTTCCTTTTTTTGTTTTTCTGAAAGACCCTCAATTCTTGAACCTACACCTCCGCCTCCTGAAACAGAAAGAAGGTTATAATGCACCTTCATCCCAAGCTGCGCACAGCGATCCATATAAGCTTTTCTTTCTTTAAAGGTTTCAGGCAATATCTTCTGGTAGGGCGAAATCATATTAAAGCCTTTAACAACTTCTTCTTCAGGAAGAGTAGGGTAAACTGGTGAATAACAATAAAATCCAAACGGAAAGAATTGTTTCTTATTTACAATCAGACCACCGGTTAGCCGGTCAGTTTTGACTTCGTTTGGTTTATGTTTTAAAATCAAAAGGTCGGAAGAAGCTTGATATTTTAAACTCCTTCCCGGAACCGATATTTCTGCAATTACCTTATAAACAGCAGGTTGAAGATTAAGATTGAATGGGATTCTTAATACTTTCTTACCTGGAGCTCCTTTCCAGGAACCTATATTTCCATTGTTTAATTTAAGGTTAACCGAAATATTATTGTAAACAAGATTTTGTGGTATATGAAGCAAAATTTCACCGCTTGTTTCGAAGGAATAAAAGCTTAACCTTGTATTTAATTTAAAAGAAATTGAATCTATTGATTGACAAAAAGATACATCAGTGACTATTAGGAACAACAGAATAACTAAAAAAGTACTTTTTTTAACCATTATTTATTATCGAATATTTATTTAAATATAATTCTGACTCTTACCTCATCATCAATTGGTTTGCCGTTGCTTTGAGCAGGTTTCCAGGATGGCCCTTCTTTGATCAACCTGATAGCTTCCTGTGAGTATTCAGTACCTGGAGTGCGTAAGATTTTTATGCTGTCTAATATACCACTGATCTTCACCTGGAATCTTATCACCACTATTTCTCTTTGGCCTTCAGTTAAAGTTTTTGGTTTTCTGATATTTTCTTCAATATATTTATCGAAGCTGTCTTTTCCATTAACCGGTTGGGGAGGTAAATAACCGCTCTGATCAAATTCGGCTTTACCTGCAGCAGCTACGGCTTTAGATCTCTTTGCATCGCCGTATCCGACAACAACTGAATCACTCGGAACAGCTTGAGAAGGTTCCTGTTTAGCCAGCGCGGCTTCAGGAGCAGCCATTTTATCTTCAACTTTGTAATAGTCAACCTCTTTTTCTTCGACCGGAATTGTTTCTGTTTTTTTAATTGCTTCAGATTTTCCTTTTTCTCCTGATGCAGCCCTTGAAAGGATCTTTTTTTCGGCCTGAAATTCGGCTTTCTGATCAGCTTTCTTTTCCGGAATAGTTGCCTCATCTTTTGATACAGGCTCTTTGATTTTTTCAGGTTCAATAATTTCTACCTGAGCTTTTGGAACAGAAATGCTGTTCAGTTCTTTGGAAGACTTATTCTTTTCAATTACAATATAAACAGAAGATAAAATCATAAGCACAGCGACAGACGCTGCAACTCTGAAATAAACCATTCCGGATCTGTGTGATATCCTGGTCTTAAGCTGTTCTCTGAGGCGGTTAATATCGGCTTCTGCATTTTCAGGTGATATTTCTGAAAATCCCTCAGAAGCTTCTTCTGCAAAAGGATCTTTCTGAAGCTCCCTTTCGAAAGTGTTCCTCTCTATATCAGTCATTTTCCCTTCTGAATACCTCAGAAAATCAGAGAGTTCTTTCTTATTATTTTTGTCTTTTTCTTTCATTTTTTTCTTCAAGACAAAGTTTCAGATTTCTTTTTCCATTCTGAAGATGACTCTTCACTTTTTTTTCATCCGTTCCGAGATTTTTTGCGATCTCGTTGTAGCACCTGTTCTCGTAGTAAAACTGCCGGATACATTCTTTCTGCTCATCCTTCAGTTTTTCAATACAATCTGCAAGCGCTTCTTCCATATCCTGTTCATCTTTGTCAATAGGATGCAGATCATATTCGTTTTCCATAAAATTTCCCGGATCAATTATCCACTCTTTTTGCTTTTCTTCAATTGATTTTTTTGACCTGAGCTGCATCAGACAATAATTTTTTGTCACAACATGAAGCCATGGCCTGAAGTTCTCAATCTTTTGTTTTGGTATTTCAGTTATCAGCTTTTCAAATATCTGCATAACGGCATCCATCGATTCTTCTCTCTCTTTCAGGTACTTAAGACAGACACCATAGACAAGATGCATGTATTTTGAGTAAAGCTCACCAAGAACATCAAGATCGCCTGAAGAAGTGAATTCTGTAATCAGCTCTTCGTCAGATCTTTGGTGTGATATTTTTCCGGTGAACTTAAAAATCATACCCTTAAAGATAACTCAAAATAAAAAATTCCCGATCTCTTTTATGGAATTTGAAAAATCCCTGCATCCTATGGTAAAATGTTTAACCAAAAATTTAATGTCATGAAAAACAGTTTAAAAATTTTCGCAATACTGATCCTTTCAGCAGTAATGATCTCTTTTACTGAATCGAGAAACATTACCGGTAAGGTTTCAGATGACCAGGGTAAGGTCCTGGCTGGTGTAAGCGTATCAGTAAAAGGTTCAGCTAACGGAACCATTACTGATCTTAATGGTAATTACAAGATCACTGTTAAAGATCAGGATAAGGTGCTTGTTTTCTCACTGGCTGGTTATCAGAGTGTTGAAAAGAACATTGGCGACAAGAGTATTATAAATGTAACCATGAGTCCGGAAATAGTCTTAATAGAAGACCTGGAACTTAAGGCTTATGGAGACAAGAAAGAAAGAGCTTCAATGCCTGCATCATATGCGGCAGGTAAAGCTTATGATCAGGCTTCTTTTCAGCGTTATAATAATAATTTTAACACTGAAGGGTATGCTTCCATTAATGAGAATGGTTATAAAAGCGTGAAAAACAATCCGTTATCGACATTCTCAATTGATGTGGATAATGCATCTTATACCAACATCCGCAGATTTATAAACAATGGCTCTTTGCCACCGGCTGATGCTGTCAGAATAGAAGAGATGATCAATTACTTCAAATATGATTATCCCGAACCAAATGGCGAACATCCGTTTTCAGTTTACACCGAACTGGCAATTTGTCCGTGGAACGGAAAACATCAGTTGCTCCAGGTAGGTTTGCGCGGAAAGAGCATTGATAAAACATCACTTCCTCCTTCAAATCTTGTATTCCTTATCGATGTGTCCGGCTCAATGGAGGATCCTAACAAACTCCCTCTTCTGAAATCAGCATTCGGTCTCCTTGTAAATGAATTACGTCCGCATGACCATGTCGCAATAGTTGTTTATGCAGGTGCTGCAGGACTTGTTCTGGAATCGACTCCCGGTAATAAGAAAGAGGTGATAATGAGCGCAATAGACAACCTTGAAGCTGGTGGATCAACAGCCGGTGGTGCTGGTTTGAAATTAGCCTATAATGAGGCTGAAAAGAACTTTGTAAAAGGTGGAAATAACAGGATCATCCTTGCAACTGATGGTGATTTTAATGTTGGTGAATCAAGCAATGGCGGTATGGAGAGACTTGTTGAGGAAAAACGTGAATTGGGAGTATTTATAACCGTTCTTGGTTTTGGAATGGGTAATTACAAAGATGATAAAATGGAAATAATTGCCGACAAGGGCAATGGCAACTATGCATATATTGATAATTTGCAGGAAGCACGCAGAGTTCTGGTTCGTGAATTTGGCGGGACTCTCTTTACAATTGCCAAGGACGTGAAGTTCCAGCTTGAGTTTAACCCGGCAAAAGTTGAATCGTACAGGCTTATCGGATATGAGAACAGACTGCTTAATGATGAGGATTTCAATGACGATACAAAAGATGCCGGTGAAATGGGTTCAGGACACATGGTAACAGCACTATATGAAATTGTCCAGACAGGTTCAGGAGAAAAGATCCCTTCAATAGATCCTCTTAAGTACCAGCAATCACGCAGTAATGTCAGGGAAGAAAATTATTCCGATGAATTACTTACTATTAAGGTACGCTATAAGAAACCTGATGGTGCAACAAGCATGCTGCTTGAAAAGCCTGTCAGAGGTAATGCTGATATTATTGAAGAAGCTTCTGATAATCTTAGGTTTGCTGCTGCTGTCGTAGAATTCGGGATGATATTAAGAGAGTCGGAATTCAAAGGGACCTCAACTCTTGATTCTGCTGCAAAACTTGCAAGATCTGCAAAAGGTGAAGATGAAGATGGATACAGGTCTGAGATGATCAGGCTGATAGCTACTGCAAAAGATCTTCGTGGATTGGCTGATAACGATATTAAATAAGTGTGAAGATTAATTTTCGTTAAAAGATTAATTATTAAAGTTGCTGATCGGAATTATCCTGTCAGCAACTGTTTTATTTCTCCGGCTGACATATAATATTATTTCCAGCGTTATGCGTTCAGATTTAATATCTTTATATCTGTTTAAATTGTAAAATACTTTTAATATCAATGAAAGGCAATTCATATTATGCTTCGGCTGAAAGATCTGACAACAAGCAGATTAATCTTGAAAATGCTCTTGTTGTTTCTCAAAAACTGTTTTCTGAGATCTTCGGAGCTTTGAACGGAATTGGTGCCGTTCTTAATAAAAACAGACAAATAGTTTATGCTAATAATGATTTTTTAAGTCTGCTCGGATTAGAGTCGCTTGAACCTGTTCTGGGTAAAAGACCAGGTGAAGTTGTTTCATGTTTAAACGCCAATAAAGAGCCATTTGGATGCGGAACATCTGAAGCATGCAGCGTATGTGGTGCTGTAAGCGCAATACTTGAAAGTCAGGCTAAAAATAAAAAGGTTGTCCGCGAGACAAGAATAACTTCTTCAACAGAGGGGCAGATAAAAAACTGGGATCTGATTGTAACTTCTGCACCGATAGATTTCTCTGATGAAAAATTTTACATTTTTACCATAGAGGATATAAGTGATAGAAAGAGGAAAGAGATAATTGAGAGAATATTTTTTCACGATATTTTAAATATTGCTGGCGGCCTTAACGGGCTTCTCACAGTTCTGAAGGCGGGAACTGATCCTAAGGAAGCAAAGGAAATTATAAATACTTCAGAGAAGCTAAGCATGGACCTTATTGAAGAAATTATACATCACAGACAGTTAAGAGCAGCAGAAGACGGTGATCTTAAAGTTAATATTGAAAAAATGAATTCACTTGATTTCCTTAATTCATCTGTTGAAAAGATAAAATACTACGATGTTGCAAAGTCGAGAGCTATTATCGTTGATAATGATTCGGCAAGTCTGGAATTTGAAAGCGACAGGATTCTCCTTCAAAGGATAATGATAAATCTTCTTAAAAATGCACTTGAAGCAACACTTGAAGGTGGTGTTGTAAATGCGGGCTGCAGAAGCGAAAGAGACAAATTATCCTTCAGGGTAAAAAATGCAGCAGTGATGCCAAAAGAGGTGCAGTTACAGGTATTCCAGAGATCATTTTCAACAAAAGGGAAGGGCAGGGGTGTTGGGACATACAGTATTAAGCTTCTGACAGAGAACTATTTAAATGGCAAGGTCAGCTTTGTAAGTAATGAGGCAGAAGGCACCGTATTTACATTGACTCTCTGAGAAATCTGTCAATCTCCTTAGCCACTCTTCTTCCGGAGGCGATTGCATTTACAACCAGGCTTGCTCCGTTCACAGTATCACCTGCAGCAAATACTTTTGGAAGGTTTGTAGCCAGAAAACTATTAACTTTTACATTCTTCCTGTTATCAAGCTCCAATCCAAGTTCAGTAAGTAAGCCATCAAGTACAGGATTCTCAAATCCAAGTGCCAGCACAACCAGATCTGTTTCAATTACTCTGCGGGTTCCCGGTATTGGCTTCATTAAATATTTACCGTCAGATGATTCCCATGCTACCTCTTCAACTTCTGCTCCTCTGGTTATTCGTCCATCCCCGACAAACCTTAATGTTGAAAGACTCCATAACCTTTCACATCCCTCTTCATGCGAAGTTGATGTCTTAAGCACTTTACAATAATAAGGCCATGGGTTATCCGGTGTCCTTATTAATGGAGGTCTTGGCAGTATCTCAATCTGTGTAACGTTTGCTGCTTTCTGCCGGATTGCTGTTCCGACACAATCAGATCCGGTATCGCCTCCACCAATTACAAGCACTCTCTTTCCTTCTGCAACTATTTGATTATCATTTGACGATAAAATTCCGGCATTAACTCTGTTCTGGGCTGAAAGAAAATCCATTGCAAAATGTATCCCATCGAACTCACTTCCTTCAACAGGCAGGCTGCGTGGATGACCTGCACCTATGGCAACACAGATTGCATCGAAATTATCAAGGATCTCCTTTACAGATATATTCTTTCCAATATGAGAACCAGTGCGGATTACCAATCCTTCTTTTACCATCAAATCAAGTCGCCGGTCTATAATTGCCTTGCTCAGTTTAAAATCTGGGATGCCGAACCTAAGTAGTCCACCGGCCTTTTCATCCTTTTCAAAAAGGGTTACATTATGACCTGCTTTGTTGAGCAGATCAGCTGCAGCCATACCTGCCGGTCCGCTGCCTATTATTGCGACTTTTTTGTCGGTGCGTTTTTTTGGCGGAGATGGTTTTATATATCCTTCGGCAAATGCTTTTTCGGTAATAGCAACTTCATTTTCCCGTACAGTGACCGCCTCCTGGCCGATATTCAGAACACAGGCATGTTCACAGCTGGCCGGACAGATCCTGCCGGTAAATTCAGGGAAATTGTTTGTTGCACTCAGCCTTTCATAAGCTGCCCTCCACTCTCCTTTAAAGAGCAGGTCGTTCCATTCGGGAATCAGATTATCGACGGGGCAGCTCCAATGACAAAAAGGTATCCCGCAATCCATGCATCTTGAAGCCTGAAGCATTCTGTCTTCGCTGTTCAGAACCTGTTCCACTTCGCTGAAGTCGCAAATCCTTTCATGCAACGGTCTGTTCCCGGCTTCTTTCCTCTTCACCTTTAAAAATCCTGTCGTATCACCCATAATTATCTGATTACTAATTTATTCCAATTATTTTAAATTATTATCTTAACCAAACTCCACATCCATTTCCACACCGGCAATTTTTTTCCTGAGCTCTTCTAGCTTCTTCTCCTCCAGCACCTTTTTATAATCATAAGGAATAACCTTTATGAACATTGGAAAATACTTATCGGGATCGTCTATCATCATTTTTGCCTTTTTGCTATTTGTAAACTGATAATGACGGGAAATAAGCTCTGAAAGTTCTGTCAGATCATTCGCATCCTCAACAAGCGATAGTCCGACCATTCCCATATTGCAGTAATAATCAAAATTCCCGAATTCATTGAATACATAAGCAATACCTCCGCTCATCCCGGCAGCAAAATTGTTTCCGGTTTTGCCAAGAACAACGACCTGTCCTCCGGTCATATATTCGCAGCAATGATTGCCAACGCCTTCCACAACCGCAATGGCGCCACTGTTCCTGACAGCAAATCTTTCACCTGCAACACCTGAAATGAAAACTTCACCTCTTGTTGCACCATAAAGAACTGTATTACCTATAATTATATTCTTGTCGGGTTCAAAGGTTGAACCAGAAGGAGGTACAACAATGATTCTTCCTCCGGATAACCCTTTTCCAAGATAGTCATTTGAATCTCCTTCAAGATAAAGCTCAACTCCTGGTGAAAGGAATGCTCCAAAGCTCTGGCCTGCCGATCCTTTGAATCTGCATTTTATTGTTCCGTCAGGTAATCCTTCTGATCCATACATTATTGCAATCTTTCCTGAAAGCATGGCCCCTGTAGCTCTGTCAGTATTCTTTATCGGTCTGTGTATTTCGACCTGCTGTTTTTCAGTAAAAGCTTTGTCTGCTTCTGTAATCAATTCCAGGTCAAGAACATTTCCGGTCTTATTTTTCTGTTTTTCAATGCAATGCATTGCATTTTCTTTTGATTCGGGAGGAAGAGTCAGAAAACCTGTCAGGTCGAGGTTCCTGGTTTTCCAGTGATCGACTTCAGGATTGCGTTCCAGCAGATCAAACCGTCCGATTATCTCATCAAGGCTTTTGAATCCAAGTTCAGCAAGATATTCTCTTACATCTTCTGCCAGAAAATGAAAGAAGTTCACAAGATATTCAGCTTTACCCATGAATCGCTTTCTGAGCTCAGGGTTTTGTGTAGCAATGCCGACCGGACAGGTATTCAGATGGCATTTTCGCATCATCACGCATCCAAGTACAACAAGTGCACATGTTGAGAATCCAAATTCTTCGGCACCCATCAGGGCAGTCATAATGATATCCCAGCCGGTTTTCAGCTGACCATCGGCCTGGAGCATAACCTTACGACGAAGGTTATTCATTACAAGAGTTTGCTGGGTCTCGGCAAGTCCCAGCTCGAGAGGCAGTCCTGCGTGTTTTATTGAAGATGAAGGACTTGCGCCGGTGCCTCCCTCGTAGCCGCTGATGGTTATCAGGTCAGCACCTGCTTTAGTTACGCCTGCTGCAATTGTCCCTACACCGCTTTCTGAAACAAGCTTCACACTGACCTTCGCTCGCGGATTTACGTTTTTCAGATCGAATATAAGCTGAGAAAGATCTTCGATTGAATAAATATCGTGATGCGGGGGAGGAGATATAAGCGTGATACCTGGTATTGAATATCTCGTCTTTGCAATAATCTCATCAACTTTATGACCCGGCAGCTGACCTCCCTCGCCGGGCTTTGCTCCCTGGGCTATTTTAATCTGTATTTCGTCTGCATTGACAAGATATTCTGTTGTCACACCAAAACGGCCGCTGGCAACCTGCTTTATTGCACTTCTTGTACTTGTCCCGTCTTCCCTTATTTTGAACCTTACCGGATCTTCTCCGCCTTCCCCTGTATTGCTTCTCCCTCCAATACGATTCATCGCAATTGCCATTGTTTCATGAGCTTCACGGCTGATGGATCCGTACGACATTGCGCCGGTAACAAACCTTTTCATTATCGTTTCAACGGGTTCCACTTCATCAATGGGAATCGGATTCTTTTTTATTCTCAGCAATCCTCTGATGAATCCAGGATGGGCTGTATCGGAATTAACTAACCTGCTGAATTCCCTGAACTTATCACGGTCATTTGTTCTAGTACTCCATTGGAGCAGAGAAATGGTTTCAGGGTTCCATGCATGATGTTCCCCATGTTTCCTGAAGGAATAGACTCCTTCGGTCAGTATCTCAGGCTGCTGTTCCTCAACAAATGCTTTTCTGTGAGGTATAAGAACTTCTTCAGCGATCTCTCTCATGCCAATACCGCCAATCCGGGTGATTGTACCGGCAAAATATTTATTGATCACATCAGGATGAATTCCGACTGCTTCAAATAAATGTGCTGACCTGTAGCTTCTCAGAGTGCTTATCCCCATTTTCGACATTATCTTCAAAATACCCTTGTTGATGGAGTTGATATAGTTTGATTCAGCTTTCTGATAATCGAGCTGGATAGCTTTATCTTTAACAAGTTTGTCGATTACCGCAAAGCTCATATAAGGATTAATTATACTTGCTCCGTATCCGAACAGAAGAGCAAAGTGCATCACCTCCCGGGGTTCAGCGCTCTCGACTACAATATCAATCTGCATACGCTTGCGCTTCTCGATAAGGTGATGATGGACAGCCGAGACAGCCAGCAATGAAGGAACAGGAGCGACATTCTGATCTATCCCTCTGTCGGAAAGTATTATGTAATTCTTCCCTTCGTCCACCGCTTTTTCTGCATCCGTACATAGTTTATCTACAGCATTTTGCAATCCCTCTGCACCTTTTGACGCATCGAACAGCATTGGAAGGCTGGCTGCTGAAAATCCTTTGTAACGCAGATTTTTTACAACCTGGAAATAAGTATTGTTTATGACAGGATTTCTGAAACGCACCATCTTGACATGATCAGGTGAGGTTTCCAGAAGATTCTGCTGCAGTGATCCGAGATAACCCGAAAGAGTCATTACAATTTCCTCCCTGATCGGATCGATTGGAGGATTTGTAACCTGTGCAAAGAGCTGCTTGAAGTAATTAAAAAGGCGATATGGCTTTCTTGAGAGAACCGCCAGCGGAACATCATTGCCCATTGAACCGATTGGCTCTTTTCCTGTGTCAGCCATCTCCTTAATTATTCTTTCAATGTCTTCCATCGAATAATTGAAAGAAGTGATATATTTTTTGTAGCATGGACCCAGTTCAGGTGAAATAACCTGCCCTGTCTCGATTTCTTCAAGGTTGACCATATTTTGCCTTATCCATTCTCCATATGGAAACTCATTTGCAAGAGCAGCTTTCAACTCATTATCAAAAATTATTTTTCCTTCCTGCGTATCTACCAGCAGCATTTTACCAGGTTTCAGTCTCCCTTTTTCACTTATTTCTTCAGGAGCAAACCTCTGGACACCTGTTTCCGATGCCATTACAATAAGGTCGTTTGTTGTGATAACAAACCTCGATGGACGCAGCCCGTTCCTGTCAAGCATCCCGCCTATATATCTTCCATCGGAAAAAATAAGAGAAGCCGGTCCGTCCCATGGCTCCATGAATGTTGCATGGTAATGGTAGAAATCACGAAGTTCAGGGGAAATCGGATTTTTTGCATTTATTGATTCCGGGATGAGTATCGACATAGCATAAGGTAGCGATTTGCCGCTCATTACCAGGAATTCCAGAACGTTGTCGAGAGAAGCCGAATCACTTTTACCTGGTTCAATTATCGGGTAAAGTGTTGACAGATCTCCAAGCTTTTCCGATTTCAGAATAGACTCCCTGGCTTCCATCCACAGCCTGTTTCCCCTGATTGTATTTATTTCTCCGTTATGTCCCAGCATCCTGAAAGGCTGAGCAAGATCCCAGCTCGGAAAAGTATTTGTACTGAAGCGTGAATGGACAAGAGCTATTGCGCTCTGAAGACGTTCATCGGTCAGGTCATTATAGTACTCTCCAAGCTGAACTGATGTGAGCATGCCTTTGTAAACAAGCACTTTTGTTGAAAGGCTGGGAATATAAAAGAAGCTTTTTTGTTTAATGTCGGAATTTCGGATGGCTGTTTCTGCACGCTTTCTTATAATATATAATTTGCGTTCGAGTATATCCTGTTGAATATCAGCGTCTAACAAGATCTGTTTTATATAAGGTTCAGCTGCTCGCGACAGATCTCCAAGGACTGAATTATTTCGGGGAACTTCCCTGAAGCTAATAATATTTACTTTTTCCTCTTTAATAATATTGAGCAAAACATCCATGCATTTTGTAGAATCTGAATTATCCTGAGGAAGGAATATCAGACCGGTTCCGAACTGACCTTCAGGCGGAAGCGCGTAGCCCTGTATAAGATAAAAATCGCGTGGAATCTGGATCAGCACACCGGCTCCGTCTCCGGTCTTGCTGTCGGCCCCTTCTGCACCCCTGTGAGTCATGTTTCTAAGTATATCAAGCCCCTGGTTGATTATTGAATGAGATTTTTTCCCTTTTATATGGGCGACAAAACCTATCCCACAGTTCTCATGCTCAAATTCCTTCCTGTATAATCCCTGGCTGAATGGACGTTCGTATTTCATTAATTGTTCTATTTTTTTTAATGCTCTAATTTATAAAAAAACCGTTCTCTGTTTTTAAGAG
>JBGOXH010000290.1:0-3562 GCA_041479075.1 Bacteroidia bacterium
CTTAAAAGAAGGCTAATTAAGTACTCCTTTGTTACCCGTCATAATAAAAAAATGGTGTAACTTGCTAATTAATTGAGTATAACTAAAATATTATACTATGAAAAGAAAGATATTAATACTCGGTTTTTTTCTTTTTTCTCTGTTGATAAATGCTCAATTTGAACAGAAAGTAAGTATAAATCTCTCTGCTGGCATGTTCAAAACGTTTGGAGATAAATACGGTTATAGACCTGATGGAGAACCTCTCCCGAAACAAATGGCTTCCTATAAAGCCGGAATTGTCTCAGAACTGGGATTCCAATACAATATAAACCGCAGGTTTTCTATCCTAGCAGAACTTGGTATTATGTACTCAAATAAATGGGAATTAATAGCTGAAGATGGACATAACTGGATGCAATACGAAAATTGGGCAGATAGTGCTACATTTATTTCTTCCGGGTTGAATGAATTGAATCTTTTTAACTTCAGTATCAGTATAAAACCCAAATTATATATCCTGCCCGGAAAGAAGATCAATCCTTTTTTATATGCAGGGATTAATCTAAACTATACTCATGCAAAATATACTAATAAACAGTGGGATGAATGGGTAGCGGCCGGACAAAATGATCCTGAAGAAACGCCTTATAATCCATTTCTTGAAAAGAATGTTGGTCTTGGCTTTAATCCGGGTTTAGGAATTGAATATAACCCCAGTGAAAAAATAAGTGTTTTTCTTACGGCAGGCTATTACCATATATTCATGAATGAAAAGAATTTTCAGTATGATCAGCTTGAGGGTGCTGCAGATCTTAATGCGTTTCTGATTCAGGCAGGAATCAGATACAGCTTTATTAAATCAAAAAATTTATAATATGTACCCCAGATTTTTTATAACAGCAATTCTGATTGGATTCTGGATAAATGCTGCAGCTCAATACAGCTTCAATGTCAAAAAGAGTTTCAGTGAATCAAGCCATCAGGTCTATTTTGCAAAATACGATGATGATGGAAAATACATAATTACAACTGGATCAGATAATAGCGTAATTATCTGGAATGCTGAGAAAGGCACGATATACAAAACACTGGCCGGATTAAAGGACAGGCAAAACATAGCTCTCTTTTCTCCTGATAAATCCCTCCTTTTTTCAGCTGGTTTAGGAAATAATATAACTATCTGGAATCCTAACACCGGAACGATTACTGCAACTCTTAAAGGTCACTCCGGAGCTGTTAAAGCTCTTGCCGTAAGCCCGGATGGCAAATACCTGGCGTCAGGTGGTGTTGACAAGATTATCAGGATCTGGGATATCGTACAGAATATTGTTGTATATGAGCTGAAAGAACATAAAAAAGATGTCAATGTTCTTAATTTCAGTCCCGACGGAAAAATTCTTGCCTCAGGAGGAGCCGATAAAATGTTGATCCTCTGGAATACTGCAAACTGGAGTATACTTAATTCAAAACAGGTTCATAATGAATGGATAAGCGATATGGAATTTAGTCCTGATGGTTTAGTTATTGCCAGCTGTGGTTATGACGGACTTATTCAGCTATCATCTGTTCCGAATCTGAATAATATTTCAACACTAAAAGGACATAAGGCATGGGTG
The DNA here is from genome assembly GCA_041479075.1 of Bacteroidia bacterium. Classification (GTDB taxonomy): domain Bacteria; phylum Bacteroidota; class Bacteroidia; order Bacteroidales; family VadinHA17; genus LD21. The sequence continues at coordinate 1,599 of JBGOXH010000290.1, forward strand.
CAATCTATTGATTTCAGTCCTGATGGAAAATACCTGCTAAGCTGTGGACATGATCAATTGATAATTCTCTGGGATGTAGCTACCGGAAAAATTCTTTCACAATCTGCAAAACAGGGGAAAATTGTTCTTTCCATAGATTTTTGCCCAACTCGACCGGATTTTATTTCAGCTAATCTTCTATCAGAAAATCTTGAGACCTGGGCGCTGTCAGGTATTAGTTATTCAGGTAGTTCGTCTAGTTATTTAAGTGAGAAGTTAAAAAATACTGAAACGACAAGGCCAGGTGAATCATCTGCAATTGAAATATTTTCTCCGGTTCCTGTTAACGAAAGCGCTCTCAGTGAAAAAGATAGCATACGGATTATAGGCCGTGTCAATGATCCGGATGGGATAAATATACTTCTTATTAATAAAAATCCTGTCAGAATATCAGAGGCCGGAATTTTTGAGTATAAAATAAATCTAGCAAAAGGAGAGAATCCGGTAAAGATTGTTGCAATAAATAATAAGGGTAAGGTAAATGAGAGGGCTCTTACAATTAATTGTGCTAACTGTACTGCTGAAAATCTTTTTGTTTCTGCTCAAAAGCCGGTTGCTCCTGTTGAACAAAAGTATTATGCATTGCTCATCGGCATTAATGATTACCAGAATGAAGATTTGAAGGACCTCGATAACCCTATAAAAGATGCACAAAGTCTTTATGATGTTCTTACCTCAAAATATTCATTCGATAAAGAGAATGTAACTTTTTTGAAGAATCCCACACATGCTGAAATTGCTACTAAACTGTATGCTTATTCCAAAAATCTTACTGACAAAGATAATCTTCTGATTTTTTATGCTGGTCATGGCTGGTGGGATGAAAAAAATCAGCTGGGCTATTGGTTCCCCTCTGATGCCTCAAAAAACACTCCGGTAAACTGGTTCAGGAACAGTGAACTGAGAGATTATATCACCAGCATTGAGGCTAAACATATTTTGCTGATTGCTGATGCCTGCTTTGGCGGTGCAATTTTTAAATCAAGAGGTGTCGACTTTACTGATGCCCCGCAAAATATTAAAAAACTGGATGAGCGGCCAAGCAGGAAGGCTATGACAAGCGGTATTCTGGAAGAAGTTCCTGATGTAAGCGTTTTTATCAAATGCCTGGTTCAGCGGCTGAATGAAAATGAAGAAAAATATCTGGCATCAGAATTTCTCTTTACCAGCTTTAAAGCATCTGTTATGGATAACAGCTCCAGTATACCTCAGTTCGGCATAATTCAGAATGTCGGTGATTATGGAGGAGATTTTATTTTTATTCATAAATAGGGACCTTTTACCACAGTGTTGCTCCGTGAATACTCTGTGAGACTCTGTGGTTAAATAGCATGTAATCAAGTTCACATTATTTTATTTATTTTTTCTTCTTCTTCTTTTTCATTGCCTTCTTGGTATCCGTCACCAGCTCCTCCAGCTCCCTGACCGAAATATCTTTTTCTCTCACATAGAATGATACCATTGCAGGAAATGAGTTGTCAAAATAATTTTCCACAAATGCGAAAAGCAGACTTTTTGAATACTCACTCTTTTTTATAATCGGATAGTACAGATGTATATTGCTATAGGCTTTATGCCCGACAAATCCTTTCTTTTCAAGTACTCTGATAACAGTTGATATAGTGTTTCTTGCAGGTCTAGGGTCTTTATACCGGTCGCGTATATCTTTGACGATCCCCTCTCCCATTTCCCATAAAATCAACATTACCTGTTCTTCTGCCTTTGTTAAATGCATAATCTGTAATATTTAGAATTTCTATCAATTCTTTAACGGCATCAGGCTACGGGCGACAGGCGTCAGGTAAATATATTTTCTTCCTGTTGCCTGCAGCCAGTAGCCTGTAGCCATTTATTCTTACAAAGCTATGACTATTTTTATAGTCGTGCAAATGTTTTTTTCAACAAAAATGACTATTTTTATAGTC
>JBGOXH010000228.1:0-4845 GCA_041479075.1 Bacteroidia bacterium
GAATATCCAATGTACTTCGGAGCGAAACCTTCTATTTTCAAATTAGCTAAAGAATTAAGGAAAAATGAAACGGAAGCAGAGAAAATGCTTTGGTCAAGACTTAACAAAAATCAAATTCTAGGTTTGCAGTTTCGAAGACAACACCCCATAAACACTTTTATTGCTGACTTTTATTGCCAGAAAATAAAACTTGTAATTGAAGTTGATGGTAACATTCACGAGATACCTGAATATCAGGCACATGATATAGGAAGAAGTGATGTGCTAAATGATTTTGGTATTACAGTCATCAGATTTAATAATGACCAGATTCTTGAGGATATAGATATAATTATTAATCAAATAGATACTATAGTTAAACAACTCCTTGCTTTGCAGAAATATATCCCAATATAGAGGTTGGGGGTTAACAGCAGAAAGATTTGGGCAGTTAAAGAAATTGGAACAAAAGGGCAAACAATACTAAGCCCCCCATATGGGGGATTGATGAGAGCAGCAGCTCAAGGAATTGACTGAAAAGATTTTGATTGGTTGAAAAGAGGTAGATTTGAAAAATAAAATAATACAAAGTGTTTAAGCATTACCTGAAAAGTGCCCTGAGAAACCAGTTGAAGAACAGGTTCTTCTCTGTTATAAATGTAACCGGACTTGCTGTCGGCATGGCAATATCGATACTGATCCTGAACTATGTCATTTTTGAGCTCAGTTTCGACAAAATGCATTCAAAACGCGATAAGATCTATCGTGTCGAAAGCCGATTCTACGAAGGTAATGTTCTGACAGATGACTGGGCAACAAGCTCTTTCGGTTATGGCAGCGCAATAAGCAGGGAAATGACCGGGATTGAGGATTTTGTACGTATCGGAGTTCAGAATCCGGAACAAACAGTTTCTTATAAAGATGAAAAATTACGCGAAACCGGCATAGCCTATTCAGGACCTTCCTTTTTTAAAGTCTTTGATTTTAAACTGAAAAAAGGCGCCGCCAATGACCAGCTTGTAAGGCCAAGGACAGTGGTAGTTACAGAAACTGCTGCCCGAAGGTTTTTCAAGGATGAAGATCCGTTGGGCAAGGTATTAACATTTGCGACAGGTGCAAATTTTGTTGATTGTGAGGTAACCGGAATTATTGAAGATTTTCCTCAGAATTCACATATCCGTTTCAACTACATTATATCATATGAAACGCTTCCGAACTATATGAAAGAGTTCTGGTATCTTCATGAAGCATACACTTATCTTCTTCTTTCACCCGGGATAAATCCCGCAAATATTGAGGCTGGATTTCCTGCTCTGGCCGAAAAGTACAAAACACTCGATGCCTTAAGGAACAAAGTCTGGGCAATTAAACTTGTACCTCTTGAAAGCATACATCTCAATCCTCAGAAACAATATGAAAAGGAAATCAAGGGGAATAAGACCTCTCTTATTACTCTGATAGTGATAGCAGTAGTTATTCTGCTGACTGCCTGGATAAATTACATAAACCTTACAACAGCCCGCTCAATGGAGCGGGTAAAAGATATTGGTTTACGCAAGGTCGCGGGGGCGTCTCAGAAAGAGCTTACTTACCAGTTCATTACTGAATCGTGGCTCGTCAATATCACATCTGCGCTTCTTGCAATAATCTTTGTGTTGCTTCTTGAGAAAGTATTCAACAGGATCATTGGCGAGAATATTGGTCTTTTCATTCTGACACAACCCAAATTCTGGCTATTCGCCACAGGTTTTATCACAGCAGGAATCATTCTTTCGGGATTCTATCCTGCATTTATAATGTCGCGAATCAAACCTGCCGAGATAATTAAAACCAACTATTTCACATCAGGCTCAGCCGGAATTACACGTCAGATACTGGTGATCTTCCAGTTTGCAGCTGCTATAATCCTTATTTGCGGTACCTTCATTATATATAAGCAGGTAAAGTTCATGGAGAAACAGGATCTCGGAGTTAACATTGACAAGACTATTGTTTTGAAATTCCCTGTCAGCAGGGAGGGATTAAATCAAAAAATCAATCTCTTTGCAGAAAACCTGGAAACTGAACCATTTGTAGCGTCTGTATCGCTAACCGGATCTGTACCCGGTATGGAGATTGCATATTTTGCATCCAACCGTCTTCAGGGTGAAGGCAGTGAGCAGCATCGTCTTTATGAAATGCTGACGGTAGATGAAGACTTTATAGGACCATTCGGGTTCAAACTTCTTGCCGGCCGCAGCTTCCAGGAAGGATTCGGAAATGAAAGGGTAAGTATACTGGTAAACGAGACAGCAATGCTATATCTGAATATAAATAAACCGGAAGATGCCGTAGGAAAGAAAGTGCTTCTTGAAGGCGAAAATGAACCGGTTACAATAATTGGCGTTGTGCAAAACTGGCACCAGCGTGGATTAGGAAATGCTTATACACCTATAATGATAATAAGAAATGGCCGTCTCCGGTGGGTCCCGCCAAGATTTTTTGCAATAAAAACTGCCGGAAATCAAAACGAAGATATGATCAGGGCAATAAATGAAAAATGGAATGCTTATTTTCCTGAAGCAAGCTTTGACTATTTTTATCTCGACCAGTATTTTAATAATCAATATAGAACTGACAGACGATTCGGGAAAATTGTGGCAATATTCACTGCACTTGCATTCTTCATTTCCATACTTGGACTATGGGCACTCACTGCTCTCAGTGTATCAAAAAAAGTGAAGGATGCCGGAATCAGAAAAATACATGGAGCACATTCACTGAATATTATTTATTACTTTTCAAGAGAGATCCTGATTCTGATTTTAATTGCTTTTATAATAGCTGTCCCGGTTTCACTTGTGGTAATGAAAAACTGGTTGTTGAATTATGCTTTCAGGACTGATATAGGTCTCTGGATTTATGTTGCAGGAGTAATTATTACACTGGTAATTGCCATGATAACTGTTGCCTGGCAAAGCTGGCGGGTAGCAACAAGAAATCCGGTTGAGGCACTCCGATACGAATAGATAAAAATGATACCCATTCCTAATCAATAAATAATACCATGATCAGCAACTATCTTAAACTAACAATCAGGAACCTGAAGTTAAACAAGGGATATTTCATCATCAATCTTCTGGGATTAACCATTGGGATTACCTCATTTATTTTAATTGTATTATGGATTAAGGCAGAAACGTCATATGATAAATTCCATAAAAACGCTAACAACATTTACAGGGTTGATTATCTTCTTTACGAAGAAGGAATCCTTGAGCAGCATTCTGCATCAGGATCGGGTGCTATCGGAAAAGAAATAAAAAACGCTTTCCCTGAAGTGGCAGGTTATACGAGGTTTGCCCGCACAGAAAGCCTTGTAAAATATGGAGACAAAACCTTCAAAGAGAAAAACATCCTATACGCACAATCATCTTTTTTTGATCTGTTTTCATTTCCACTTTTAACGGGGAAGGCAGATTCCAGCCTGCTCGCAATTAATCATGCCGTTATTACAGAGGAAACTGCCAGAAAATATTTTGGCGATGAAAATCCAATGGGAAAGATGATCACTCTTGATGGGGCAAGCGATTTTGAAGTTGCTGGAATTATTAAATCATTACCAGGAAACACTCATCTCAAGTTTGATATCCTGCTATCATATGAAAATCTGATTAAGAGCTCAAGATCCTGGGATAATTCCTGGGTGAGTGAAAGAGTATATTCTTATATTCTTCTGACACCCGGGGCAGATGCCAAAGCATTAGAGGCCAAATTACCGCAGCTGCCAGAAAGCTTTATAGGCAAATTTATGAAGGAAGCCTTTTTCCTTCTCGAATTTAAGCTGGTAAAGCTTACCAATATTCATCTTCATTCATCGATAAGTAACGAACTGGAGGTCAACGGCAACTATCGGAGTGTGGTTTCTCTTGGTATAATTGCAGTCCTGGTATTACTGATTGCATTTATAAATTATGTAAACCTGGCTACATCTCGTTCAATTGAAAGAGCACATGAAGTGGGAATACGCAAAGTGTCGGGGGCATTAAAGAAAGATCTTGTTTTTCAGTTTTTAACAGAAGCCGGATTTTTGAACCTACTCGCACTGATAATTAGTTTTACCGGGGTCTTCCTTTTACTCCCTTTTTTCAAACAGGCTATGCAAAGCCCCCTTCAGATGGATTACCTGATCGTTATTCTTCTCTTCATTCTGCTCGTGGTAGTTGGAACGATTTTAACCGGACTGCTTCCTGCAATTTACATTTCACACTTTGCTCCCAGTCTGGTTTTGAAAGGTAAAAGTCCGACTGAATCAGTATGGGTAAGCCGTTTAAAAAATTATCTCGTGGTTTTCCAATTCACCATTTCTGTTATTCTTATAATAGGCACAATCATTATTTTCCGACAGATAAATTTCATGCGCAATCATGATCTGGGATTTAAACCGGAGGGGTTGATCGTAATAGATGGCCCCCGCATTATAAGGGCAAATACCTTTGAATCATACATGAACAACCTTGAGGCTTTTAAAAATGAAATAACAGCCCTGTCCAGGGTCAGTAGCATAACAGGCTCTTCCAATGTGCCCGGAACAGAAATCAAGAACTCGCGCGTTTTCGGAATCCCGGTTGAGGGACGTAATACTGAAAAAAGGATAGCAATGTACTATGTTGATAATCAGTTTTTTAATACTTACGGATTGACTTTATTAGCCGGTGATAATTTTGGTGCAAACTTAAAGGAGGAATCAAATAAAATTATTTTGAATGAATCAGCACTTACTTATTATGATTTTAAGGATGCAGTGAGCACCGTCGGGAAAATCTTAAGAAGTGGCAAACAGGAGGTCTCAATAAAAGCTGTTCTAAAAGATTTTAATCAGCAATC
>JBGOXH010000227.1:0-4845 GCA_041479075.1 Bacteroidia bacterium
AAAAACAGGCTGCCAAAGCCAAGGCAGTTTGTAATATGGCAACAAAAGGCAAAATGCCTCCAAAAAAATATCAGGCTAATAATCCCGGATTAGTTCCAACGAAAGATGATATAAAGGTACTTTGTGACTGGGCAGCATCACTGAATCCTGCCAATAAGTAAATAATCCGCCAGTTGGCGGACAGCTGGAAACAGATGCAAGCTTCCGCTGTTAGTAATTCAAAAGAGACCTCATTAAATTACAAAGCCTCTGAATTACAGAGGCTTTGTTAGTTTAATGGAAATATATTCAATCAGAATTTTGCCAGCAAATCCTTTACTGCATCTTTATGCACCATAAAGTCCATCATCTTCAGCTTAACATAATCTTCAGAGAAAAAATAATACCCGAATTCAGGTGCATTTGGATCATTGTTCCTTGAACCAGAACCTGAATCTTTGATCAGGTACCAGTCTTTCCCGTCTTTTTCCAGATAACCTACAATATGAATACCATGATCGTCAGTAGTGGTCTGATTTGAAAACCTGAACTGACGGGCATCGTCATTGATATATGCTGATGGAATGTCAAAATCAGGAACTACGGCACATTGAGAAACACGATCAAATCCCGGCTCTGAAACATCCCCTCCGATGCTGACTGTATATCCTTTCCTGACAACACTTTTTAACGTAGACATGAATACATCCAGGGGAACATTATAATAATCGGTGCTATGCCACCAGTTATCCGGTACGCTGTATTCAACCTTCTTGTAAAATGGTTCCTGAGTATAGGAAAGAATATCAACATAATCATCCGGATTAATTTTAATAACCTCTTTGAGATATTGCACCGGCGTGATTTTCTTTCCATTAACTGTAATTTCCGACGGAGGTGTCCCCATATAATGATTCATTATCAATTTAATTGTTGCCAGGGCAACTTCCTCATCCCATGACGAGTTTACTTTTAAAGATGACAGATAGCTTTTCATCTCATTCATCATTGCATCATGGTTGTGATATTTACGACCATCCAGCAGACCGGAATAAGTTTCTTCCGGAGCTACTCCGTATTTTTTCCAGATACGTGTAACTGCATTACCCTCAGACCCTTCATCAAAAGCCGAGTTGCCTCTTTCCTGAATATACCGCTTTGCTTTTTCGACAAATTCCCAGTAAACTGTGAACATCTCCGATAATTTTACCTGCATCTTGCTGATGCGGTAAATCTCACTTTCCATGAAAGAAGTTGTGCTGAAACACCAGCATGTGCTGGTATTTCCCTGTGAAACCGGTGCATTATGCCACTGCTTGTTCTTGTAGAGATCGACTTTGTTAGGCAATGCAACTGATGAAAGATCTGCCACAAAGCTTTTATTAACCTTAGCAGGTTCAGACTTTTCTCTTATTTCCCTGTCGTCCCTGAGGATAGAGTTCTGATAAAATCCGGGCTTTGATTCTCTGAAAACAGCTTTATCCTTGTTCTGAGCGGAGACATTTATTGCTCCTGAAAAGAGAACAATGAGCGCAATTATTAAAACATTTCTTTTCATTTTCCTGAAATTTTTATTGGGTGTAATTTATACTTTTTTTGAATCAAATCAGATCACGTTTCTCATAAACCAAGTAATTATCAATATTTGATTATTTTACTGGTTCCTGAATATCCTGGTATTAAGATCTGGCAAAAGTATATTCCTGGCTTAACTGCTAACCCATTATTGTCGTGTCCATCCCATGTAAATAACAGATATCCGGGATAACATACATTGTTAATCAACGTTCGTACTTTCATTCCTGCCGCTGAAAAAATATTAATGCTGACTCTGGTTTCTTTCAAAACAGGAAATGATATCTGGGTATATTCATGCATGGGATTTGGAGCAATTTTTACTTCAAGTTTACCGTAATCATTGTGATCATTTATCCCCAGAGCTTCAGTCACTCTGACAATTGCAGTGTCAAGATTTGTTATATGAATATTATCGAACCATAGCTTTTTGCCAATAATTTCTGTGTATTCCGTGGAGACCTCCAGCTTATCAACTTTTGTCCAGTCATATTTTCCTTCCGGATTATACCATGTATTGACATCCCAGGCTCCACGTTCTGTAAATTCTGACAGCGGAATGTTTACATGATGCCATTTCCTGTCCCACTGAGCATCTGACGCATCAATAGTGGTGCCCATACGCCAGGGATGATCACCTGCCACCTCTGTCTTCGTATCGAGGAAACGTATCTCGAATTTAATCCCTGCATCACTTCCTCTTACCATAAAATCAAGAGCATAATTTTCCGATACAAGCCGTGATAAATCTTTGTCGGGAATAAAGTCAAATCCTATAGTATTATACTGGCTGAATTCCTTCCAGTACAGGCAGCGGCCATCATTTGAAGGAAGATTGTCTGAGTAATAATCAATTGTTCCGGAACCATAGCTGACATCTTCAATGCCTGCTCCAATATAGTCAGTGTAAATAAGAAAGCCCGTTGAATCGGGCTTTATTGAAAAAGGTGTCTGTACAGGAATATCCAATCCAAGGGAATCCAGCAGCTTAATATTCAGATCATGTTCAAACATTTGATTGGACCCCTTATTAAAAATTCCGAATCCTCCCTTGTAATCCCAAATGGTCCAGGGGATATTTTTCTCCTGAAGATAATCTTTGACAACTTTATAATAGTAACACCTGTCGTCATTATCAGCATATTTCATATAAGCCCCGAATTCACCGCAGAAAATATTTACATTCCTTGAGGTTCTGAAGCTTATTGCGTTGTCAATCAACTGTTTAATATAAGCCACATTACCATTGGAAGGATAACTGTTCAGGTTGCTTTCTATCCATGTTCCCACAAGGGAAGGGGGGCATCCGGGCATCTCCGAACTGTTATACGGAAAAGGTACACCGGAGAGCGGCTCCATGGAAGGAGTTGTCCAGGAAGCACCCTGGTGAGTAAACATGAACGGATCGTAAAAGTGGAATGTATAGAGGAGCTTGGGATCAGTGTATACAGGCAGATTTTTGAGCTCCGTATATGTATTCCATCCTGCGCCGCCTACAACAATTGTATGCTTTGTATCATAAGCCCTTATCGCAGCTATAGCCTGATTCTGAATTTGACCCCATACTGTTGTGGTCATTCCGTGCGGCTCATTAAGTATCTCATAAAGAATATAATCGGAACGATCCTTATAATGCTGCGCCATTTGTGACCAGACCTTTACAAGTATAGTCACTATTCCTGGCTGGGTATCACCAGCCGGATCATAACTGTGATTGTCGAGGATCAGGTATATTTTAAGCTTTTCGCACCATGTAACTACAGAATCGAGAAATGAAAAATAAAGAGGATCAAGCGTGTAAGATGGGTCACCCGATGTCATAACATGCATATTGATCGGCAGCCTGATTACGTCGCATCCGAGACTTTTAATATTCTCAATATCTTTTTTAGTGAACTTTGTGAATTGTATCTGCCCCGGACTGCTAACCTGAAACCAGCTTGTCAAATTTACTCCCCTGCTGAATGGTGCCTGGGAAATGAGGGGAACAGCTAAAAGCAGAGCGGCAAGAATCAGAATGCACCTTCTATATTTATAATATGTATGCATTTTAATATTTATAATTCTCCGGGTAACAGAGCGAAGTTAACCATATTTTTTTGTTTATTATGGTTTTTAAACCTGGTTCAATTTAGATTATCTTTAATGATTAAAGTTGAATTGATGATTTCCTAAATTTTTCATAAATGAGATACTTACTGACTTTAATATTTTTGTTTACCGGCAATATGATATTCTCACAGACAAAAGATATTTCACCTGATGATATCGTGCCGGTTCGCGGATTCTGCATTGCTGCGCCTTCACCGGATAACCTTGAGCAGTTTATAAAATTCATAAATGAAGAGTTGTCTGTACGGAAAGTTAATACATTGATCCTCAGGGTAGATTATAATTATCAGTACGAAAATCACCCGGAGCTCAGAGATTCTTCTGCTCTCTCAAAAAAAGATGTTAAGAAACTTGTGGAAGCCTGCAGGAAGAACAAGATTCGTGTTATTCCACAGGTTAATCTTCTCGGACATCAGTCGTGGGCAAAAAATGTCGGGAACCTGTTGAAGGCTTATCCTGAATTTGATGAGACTCCTCTCGTAAAGTTTCCTGAAAAATATGTCTGGCCAAACAGTGACGGGTTGTATTGTAAAAGCTACTGTCCGCTTCATCCCGATGTTCATAAGGTTGTATTTGAAGTAGTTGATGAGATATGTGATGCCTTCGAAGCAGATGCATTTCATGCAGGTATGGATGAGGTTTTTTATATTGGAGAGAAACAATGTCCGCGTTGTTCAGGTAAAGACAAAGCGGAACTTTTTGCCGGTGAGGTAAGAACAATTCATGATCATCTTGCTTTGAAAGGGCGACAATTATGGATCTGGGGCGACCGGCTTATTGATGGAAAGACCACCGGTATAGGAGAATGGGAAGGAAGCTATAACAATACTTACAGGGCTGTTGATATGATACCGAAAGATGTAATGATCTGTGACTGGCATTATGAGCGTCCGGATCAGACACCGGTTTATTTTGCAATGAAAGGGCTGAGTGTTGTTACCTGTCCCTGGAGAAATCCCACGAGTGCAGTGCTGCAGGTCCGTGATATGGTAAAGTTCCGTGATTATTCGACCCCTGAGATGAAAGATCGTTTCATGGGAATGGTACAGACAGTCTGGTCCGATACAGGTCAGTTCCTCGACTCCTTTTATGGTAAAACTATTGATAAGGAGACATATACAGATGTCGGCTGTTTTAAAGCAATGTTCAGTGAAATAGAGAATCAGATCGAACAGGTTA
>JBGOXH010000065.1:0-11679 GCA_041479075.1 Bacteroidia bacterium
AGAAGGCAACAAATTCCAGAAACTAGCATGGATTTTTTAAAGTATTTCAGGACGAAAATACTTTTTGAAGGTTTTTTTACCATACATTTGTAAGTTTAAGGGGTTAATGTAATTAACATGATGTAGTGCAATACGCATCAATAAAAATTAACTTCTGATTACAGGGGATGTTGCCACATCCCCTGTTTAATTTTCAGAATTTTTATTTATCTCATAGGCATAACTATTTAATATTCAATTAATAATCTCAAATATTTGTTCAAACTTTTATTTTTTGCTATGATAGTCAGTAATCAAAATTAAAACTATTATTTTAAATTGCAATCGATTGCAGTTAAATTTTTTGATAATTTTATTGTAGGAGTTAATTACCTTTATTAAATATTGCAATATTGATAAGAAAAAATCATGACCACTTTGAAATCTTTACTGACATTCATTTTTGTTAGTCTCTTTTATACTGCTTACACTCAAAATCAGCAAATCGGCGATTTTCAGTTCAATACTGATATCGGCAATCCTAAAAACCATGGTTCTGCAAACTATAATGAAGCAGATCAATGCTATACTTTCAGAGGTTCAGGCTACAACATCTGGTTCGAAAGAGATGAATTTTACTTCCTCTATAACAGAATAAAAGGTGACTTCATGCTGACAGCTAATTTTGAATTTACCGGCAAGGGGACAAACGCTCACAGAAAAATCGGCTGGATGATAAGGGAATCAGCTGATGAAAAAGCGTCCCATATTTCAGCAGTTCTGCATGGCGACGGTCTTACTGTAATGCAATGGAGGGTAAAACCCGGAATGGCTATGAGAGATCCCGAAGATGAGATATTTGCAACAGGCTCAAACTATAACATAATCCAGATTGAAAGGGAGGGAAAGAAAGTTATTATGAGAGCAGCACATTCAGGCGAACCATTTGAAATAATCGGTTCACATGAAATGGATAATCTTGCTGATGAGGTACTTGCAGGTCTTTTTATCTGTTCACACGATCCTGATGTTACCGAAGAGGCAAGGATATGGAATGTACGGATCGACGGACCCGTCAGCGATGATTACGATCCGGGCAAAGATGGCTATCTCGGTTGTCGCCTTGAGACAATTAATGTTTTTGACGGAAAGCGACATATAATTTTTGAAAAAGACGGGAGATTCGAAGCTCCGAACTGGATGCCTGATGGTAACAACCTGCTTTTTAATATGGACGGCTCTCTTTATACAATCCCTGCAATCGGTGGAGAAATTGAAAAACTCAATACAGGTTTTGCTGACAGGAATAATAACGATCACGGTATTTCATTCAATGGTAAACTACTGGCTATCAGTCATCAGCGTGAAGGATTACCCGGCGGAGGCTCAACAGTCTATGTACTGCCTCTGAAAGGAGGTAATCCAAAGATGATCACTGAAAACACTCCCTCCTACTGGCATGGCTGGGCACCTGACAATAAGGAGGTGCTTTATGTTGCGCAGCGAAACAACATACCTATATATAATATATACAAAAACTCAATAAAGGGTGGAAAAGAGGTCGCCCTGACAGACATCAATAAGGGTGAACATGTAGATGGGTGCGAGTTTTCTCCCGACGGTAAATACATTTACTATAACGGAAGTCATTCAGGAGTAATGCACATCTGGCGGATGAAACCGGATGGATCAGAAAGAGAGGAGCTTACATCTGAAAAATACAATGACTGGTTTCCACATATATCTCCCGACGGAAAATGGATCGTTTTTATTTCTTTTCCTCCTGAAGTCGAACCAAATTCTCATCCTTCATATAAACGGGTTATGCTCAGGCTGATGCCGGTAACGGGTGGAAAACCGGAAGTTATTGCATATTTATACGGTGGGCAGGGAACTATAAATGTGCCCTCCTGGGCTCCTGATAGCAGGCAAATTGCATTTGTCAGTAATTCAGGCAGATAGCCTTAAAATCATCATAATAATCAGTAAGGTTACAATAAATAAAAAAAAAACCTTACTTTGCCATCAGAAAATCAGTGCAAATGATCTTTTCGGGTATTTATATACTACTGACCATTCCTGTTTTCGGGCTCCTGTATATCTACACTGCAATAGGAGTACTCATTGTGATCCCTTTGACATGGCTGAATCTTAAACGGCCTGTTCAATTAATGACACAAGTCTGGGCTAAATCTGTTTTTCTGGCAATGGGTAAAAACCTTCAGGTTCATGGGAAAGAAAATCTGGATAAGAAAGAAAAATATATACTACTTGCAAATCATGCAAGTCTTTTTGACATAATTGCTATCGAGTCTTTTTATCCTGAAATATCCTGGTTTGGACATGAACGGCTTCTTAAGGTTCCGATCTTCAGCCGCTTTCTTAAGTTTACTGATTATGTTCCATATAAAGAGCCTACTATAAGAAATACCCGTCATATGCTTGAGCAGCTTGTGGAAAAAGCGAAGGATCAGTCGGTTGCAATATTTCCTGAAGGAACAAGAACCCTCAATGGCAAGATAAATCCTTTCTACAGGGGATTCATTTATCTGTTCAGGTCAAGAGAGATAGGGATTCTACCAGTCACTTTAAATGGTTTTTATGATCTTAAACCTAAAAACCGGTTTTACATTAATTTTGGTTGCAAACTGGATGTGATAATTCACAAACCTATTCCAAGGGAAGAGCTCATAAATAAAAGCGATGAGGAAATTATCGATTCAGTTAAAACTGTGATTGAATCAGCATATATTGAGGATTATGTTTAACAGAATTCCTTTGTGAACCTTATTGTAATCCTTTGTGATCCTTTGTGGTAAAATATTTAACCACTAAGGGACACAAAGGTTATCACTAAGGGACACTAAGGTTTAAAATATCAAAAAATGGCTGAAAGTAAACCAGAAAAATGGATTTTTATCGTCAATCCGATAGCCGGGAACGGTTTCGCAATAACATTAGTTCCTGAAATTGAGACAATGATCAGGAAATATAATATCGATGGTGAAATCGTTCTCACTGAACGTATCGGACATGCTACAGAACTTTCCAAAATGTTCTATGAAAAGGGTTATAAATATATCATAAGTGTGAGCGGCGATGGAACCCTCAATGAAGTAGCCAGACCACTGATCAACAAAAAAGATGTTGTTATCGGTATTATTCCTGCTGGTACAGGTAACGATTTTATCCAGATACTCGGTTTTCCAAACCGTTACGGAGAAAAGGAATGGGAGACATTTTTCAGCAGGAATATAATTGCAATGGATGTCGGAGTAGTCAATGATATGATTTTCCTTAACGGTATGGGTCTTGGCTTTGACGCTGAGGTCGCTGCTGAAAACTATAACGAAGATGGGACTGTAAAAAAAGGAGGAGTCTCCAAGTATATTTGGCAAATAGTAAAAACTCTTCTTCTCTTCAAGGAAAAAAGAATGATAGTTCTGAGCGAAGGCAACCAGCAAGAAACCGATTGCTTCATGAATACAGTTTCTATTGGCAGGAGATTTGCCGGAAGTTTTTTTCTCACCCCGAAAGCTATAGCTAATGACGGCTTCCTGGATGTATGTTCAATAAAAAGACTAAATCTGTTTCAGAGATTCAAGTTATTTCTTCAAGTTCCTAAAGGAGAACATATTAAAGACAAAAAGGTCAATTATTTCCAGACTCAGGCTGTTAATATTGAATTTACTGAAAAGGTTCCCTACCATGTTGACGGGGAATTGAATTTTTCAAAAAAATTCAATGTAAAAATTCTTCCCGGAGCCGTCAATATTATTTATAATCCTGATGGAAACCATTTCTTTAAAAAATAGCAGCGACATCAAGAATTATATAGTATTTTTTGACCTCGACCGGACAATAACAAAAGCTATCAGCGGCAGGGCTCTTGCTAAAGCTGCCTACAGAAAGAAACTGATGTCCCGCTTCGATCTGTTAAATGCATTATATGTTTCGATTGTGCACAGGCTGAAGCTGATGGATCCACTTAAACTTATTGATAAGATGGTCCGATGGGTTAAAGGTATGCCTGAAAATATTCTTGCCGGCCTGTGCTCGGATGTAGTCAATGAGGCACTTTTGCCATCAGTTCACCCTGAAGTAAAACCAGAAATTAAATTTCATAAGGAGAAAAATGCAAAAGTGGTGATACTTTCATCATCGCTTGTCCCGATTTGCAGGGGAATAGCAGCTTACCTTGAAATAGACGATATAATCTGTTCAGATCTTGAAGTAATTAATGGCATTTGTACAGGACGAACTGCCGGACCTGTTTGTTTTGGAAAAGAGAAAGTTGTGAGGTTAAAAGAGTATTGTGAAAAAAATAACAATACACTGGAAAAAGCATGGTATTATGGCGATTCAATTTCTGATCTGCCTGCATTGAGTATTGTAGGATTCCCAGTTTGTATCAATCCGGATAAAAAACTGAAAAAGGTTGCAAAAGCAAGAAACTGGAGGATCTATAACTGGAAATGAGTAATCTGAAAAAACAAATTAACCACGGATTTCATGGATTGACACGGAGAAAAAACACGGAGTAAATCGTTTTTATTATTCCGTGTAACTCCGTGTTCTCCGTGGTGAAAAAATATTATATGAAAAATCTATCCCATAAACTCTTGATATTGTTGATTTTAACAGGGTCGCCAGCTGGAATAAGTGTAAAAGCTACACTTATAAATGAACAAGATAAAACCAAACAAGCAAAAGAAAAATCTTTGAAAATTTTTACCCGGGCGATTCAAACGGAGCATTACCCTTTGGCTAGGTGAACCAGCTGAAAAAGATCAGACCTAATGATACTATTTTCGATATTTCAATTTCAGGAAACACAATAGGTTTCAATAACAACGGCCGTGCCTCTCTCAATACACTTTCGAATATCGGGAGCTACATGGAAAAAGCCTTCAGCAAGCTTGGAAGAATAGATATGATCATGCTCATGCTTGGTACAAATGATTGTAAAGCAGTTTTTAAAGATTCTCTTTCGTTTGTATCGGAAAATATGAGGAAGCTTATTCAGGAAATGAAGCTTAAATCGAAACTCAATAAAAGAAAACCTGTTATTTTCATTGTATCGCCTCCTCTTTTCGGACCTGATGAGATGCTGGAAGAAAAATACAAAGGTGGAATGGAACGTGTTACAAAGCTGAATGAACAGCTGGTAAGAATAGCAAGAGAGGAAAATGTTTATTTCATCAATACATGCCAGATCCTGTTTCCTGTTTTTAAAAACCTGACTACCGACGGAGTCCATTTAAACGCAGATGGCCAGAAGATGATAGCACTTATCATACAGGAGAATTTGAAATTTTTCACTGGCAGCAGGATTTTAAAACATAATGACTAATTTTGATATCAGGTGCTATTTTAAAATCAATTTGAATTTTCAACTTCACAAACAGAAAAATATGAAAAGACTACTTTCCTTAATTGCAGCAATAATTATATTAACAAGCTGCAGCAGTGATTCTTACAATAAAATAAATTACCCGGTTACTAAAAAGGGTGATGTTGTTGACACCATTTTTGGAACACCGGTAGCTGACCCATACAGATGGCTGGAGGATGATATGTCAGATGAAACTGCAGCATGGGTTAAAGAACAAAACGGTGTCACTTTCGGATATCTTGAAAAGATACCCTACAGGGAACAGATCAAAGAACGTCTCACAAAAATGTGGAATTATGAAAAATTTGGAATGCCTTTTAATGAGGGCGATTACACATACTTCTCAAAAAATAACGGACTCCAGAATCAGTCTGTCTATTATCGCCAGAAAGATGGAGGAGAACCGGAGCTGTTTATTGATCCTAATACCTTCTCGGCCGATGGTACAACATCTCTGGGGGAGATGGGATTTTCAAAAGATGGGAGCAAAGTTGCTTATTCTATTTCAGAGGGAGGGTCCGATTGGCGCAAAGTGATTACAATGGATGCTGTTACAAAAGAGATAATCGGTGATACACTTGCTGATCTTAAATTCACTGGAATTGGATGGCAGGGCAATGATGGCTTCTATTATTCAACCTATGATAAGCCAAAAGGAAGTGAATTATCGGCCAAAACCGACCACCATAAGCTATACTATCACAAAATTGGAACAAAGCAATCAGAAGATAAGGTAGTTTTCGGCGATAATCTGGTCAGAAGATATGTCGGTGGTTATCTTACTGAAGATGAACACTTTCTTGTTGTGAGTGCATCAATTTCCACTACCGGCAATGAATTATATATTAAAGATCTGACAAAAAAATCAGCTGATTTTCAGACAGTTGTCGGAAATTTTGACAACGACCATTATATTATTGATAATGACGGCTCTAAACTTTTTATTGTCACCAATCTGAATGCACCTAACACAAAAATTGTTACCGTGGATGCTGAAAAGCCGGGAGTTGAGAACTGGACCGATTTCATTCCTGAAACAGAGAATGTACTCCAGCCTTCAACCGGATCCGGGTACTTTTTCGCAAACTATCTGGTTGACGCCATATCTAAAGT
This sequence comes from Bacteroidia bacterium, assembly GCA_041479075.1. Lineage (GTDB taxonomy): Bacteria > Bacteroidota > Bacteroidia > Bacteroidales > VadinHA17 > LD21. The sequence continues at coordinate 6,488 of JBGOXH010000065.1, forward strand.
AAAACAATATGATAGAAAAGGCAATATGATCAGAGAAATAGCTCTTCCTGGTATCGGCAGCGCATCAGGTTTCTCGGGTAAGAAAGAAGATAAGGATATCTACTATTCTTTCACAAATTATACAACTCCGTCCACAATTTACAAAATGAATCCGCAGTCGGGCGAAGCACAGATTTATAAAAAACCTTCCGTTTTATTTAATAATGAAGATTTTAAATCAGAACAGGTTTTTTATAATTCAAAAGACGGAACAAAAATCCCGATGATAATAACTTATAAGAAAAATACGCTTCGCAATAGTAAAAATCCTACTCTGTTGTATGGCTATGGCGGTTTTAATATTCCCATGGAACCCGGATTCAGTATAACTAATGCCTGGTGGCTTGAGAATGGCGGAATATATGCAGTCCCAAATATCAGAGGTGGAGGTGAATATGGAGAGAAATGGCATCTGGCAGGCACAAAGATGAATAAGCAGAACGTATTTGATGATTTTATTGCAGCTGCTGAATATCTTATTGCTAACAAATATACATCTGCTGACTATCTGGCACTCAGAGGCGGCTCTAACGGCGGACTTCTTGTCGGGGCAGTTATGACGCAGCGACCTGATCTGATGAAGGTTGCTCTTCCTGCTGTCGGTGTTATGGATATGCTTCGTTATCATAAATTTACGGCCGGAGCCGGCTGGGCATATGATTTTGGGACATCGGATGAGAGCCCGGAAATGTTTAATTATATCCTTAAATATTCACCTGTTCAGAATGTCAGAGCGGGAACTAAATACCCCGCTACCCTGGTCACAACAGGAGACCATGACGACAGGGTTGTCCCGGCGCACTCATTCAAATTTGCAGCACAATTGCAGGCAAAACAGGCAGGAACAAATCCTGTTTTGATAAGGATTGAAACAAAAGCCGGACATGGATCGGGAACACCTGTAAGCAAATCGATTGAACAATATACAGACATGTTCAGCTTTACACTCTGGAATATGGGAATTAAAAAGCTGAAATAAAGAATCCAAATGGCAGAAATAATTATCCGGTGCGGAATTGCAGGATCAGGGTATGCGGCAAAATTTCATTATGAAGCTTTGCAGCGACTCTATTCTGTAAAAATTGAAATTACAGGAGCATATTCTCCGACTGCTGAAAGGTTAAGACAGTTTACAGAATCCCGTAATATTAAAGCATTTAAAAGCATTGAAGAATTAATTGATAATGTTGATGTTGTACATGTATGCACTCCTCCATCGACACATGAACCGATTGTGGTTGCAGCCCTTAAGAAAAATAAGCATGTGATTGTTGAAAAACCTTTTACAGGTTATTTTGGGGATGGCCGTGAAGATTTCAACGGTGATAAATTTTCTCGTGAAAAAGGTCTTGAACATGCTCTTGCCAGCATAAAACGAATGATTGATGCAGAAAAAAAGAGCAGGGGGAAAATAATGTATGCTGAAAACTGGATTTATGCTCCTACGGTGAGAAAGGAACGGGAGATGCTTGAAAAAACAAAAGCCCAGATTATCTGGATGCATGGTGAAGAATCTCATTCAGGCTCACATTCAGCAACTTACGGCCAGTGGAAATTTTCAGGCGGCGGATCGATGATCGGGAAAGGGTGCCATCCTCTGGCTGCAGCTCTGTACTTTAAGCAGGTCGAAGGGAAAGCACGATTTGGGAAGCCAATCAGACCATCAGCAATTACTGCAAGAACCCATGTGATTACACGTATGCCAGGTTATAATAATGAAGGTCATCTCAGAACAACTTATAAAGATATTGAGGATTTTGCGTTGCTTCATGTAGTATTTGAAGACGGGACATTCGCCGATATTTTTGCCAGCGAACTGGTTCTGGGCGGAGTTCATAACTGGATCGAAGTAAATACCAGCAATCACCGGACTATCTGTAATATAAGCCCGAACAATGCAATGCAGACGTACACTCCTGATGAGAAACATTTTAAAGATGTTTATATTGTCGAAAAGACTGAGACAAAACAAGGCTGGTCATCGGTATCTCCCGACGAAGGATGGTTCACAGGCTACCAGCACGAAATGGAGGCTTTTTACAGATCAGCTGCTTATGGCGATACTATAGAAAGCAACAGCAGCCTTGCAGCTGATGTAATTGCAACTATTTATGCAGGCTATCTTTCAGCAGAAAGGAAAGGTGCAGAGGTAAGTATTACTTTGATTTAAAATAATTTATAAGTAATAAACACCACCTCCCCCCGACTTATCAGTCGGGGTACTCCTCTCCGCCTAGGCGGAGAGAAAGTTAATGTAATAATACTTTCCCCCCGCTTTTCGCGGGAGGTGACCTGACCGAAGCGTCGGGACGGGATGGTTTGTCTTAAAACCACTCCAATTCATAAACCCTTATTCGTTCCGGTAATATCAAGAATAAACTGTAGTTCTGCACCATTATAGGCAGTGCCGTCTTTTCTTAAAATATCATGAAACCATAGTTCCGGCTCAGATCCGTCAGGTATGGGTGTATCCCAGGCATAAATTGTATTTGTTTTCCCCGATACGAATCCCCAGTTTATTGCTCCAATATCCTGTTCTTTTAGTATTGGCATTATATTGGAAAAGAGGCTGTTATACTTTCTGGCCATATATTCGGTGCATACCAGTGGACGGTTATGCAGCTTCAGTGAATCTATCATTGCCTGATGGTTTGCGGGGTCAGAATAATTGTGGTAAGTAATTACATCTGAATTACTCAGTTGAAATTTATTCAGATCTTTCAGGTTATAGCTCCAAATCCCTGCTGAAAGCGGCTGTGAGGGATTTATTTCTCTCCCCCATTTAAATGCTTTTTCGAGCAGAGGAAGTGATTTGTTTTCATAACCTGAGTTACCGGGTTCATTGTACATATCCCATAAAACAACCCGTTTATCATCTTTAAAAGTCACAAGGATATCTTTTACATATTCTTCAAGCTCAGATATAAGTTCCGGATTTGTAAACAAAAGATCACCCGGATCTCTTACCCACCCTGAATTATGTACACCCGGTTTAGGATCCGGCTGTTTGCCGGCATGATAGGTCGGATTCCAGCAATCATCAAAGAATACAAATATTGTCTGAATACCATTTTTCTCGGCTATGCTAAGGTATTTCTTCATCCGATTCTTAAATCCATCTTTATCAATCTCCCATGCCAGGTGGTGAAGAAAAACCCTCATGCAGTTCAAACCTATTTCATCAGCCCAGCGAAGTTCCCTGGCGATTGTTATTGTGTCGAATGTTTCAGCCTGCCACATCTCAAGCTGATTTACTGCTGAAGACGGAATATAGTTGCAACCTCTTAACCAGTTTTGCATCATTCCCCATTGCTGTGTCTTTTCAATACTCCATACTTCTATGGACTTTGTTTCTGCCTGCTTTTTTGGTGCGTTATTGCATGAAGCTGTAATTAAAAGAAAACCGATAATTGCTGCTAATGAATATATACTTCTCATTTTCATGTTTTGAATTTAATAAGGGCTACAATTTAGGAATAATTTATTTGTGCTGGCGCGGATTTATAATCCGTGCCTTTGCAGGAGATTCCTCACTTCGTTCGGAATGACATTTTTTTGGGGGGGACCAAGGGGATAGGAGGGAGAAAAGCGCCAAGCGCTTTTCTCCCTCCTATCCCCTACATATTATAAATCAATCTGTCATTCTGAGCGTAACGTAGTGAAGCGAAGAATCTCATTATTATTTACTCACTTTCCGATTTTGAATAATAAATCTATCGGATAACAAACTTTTTAACCATAATATCACCATAGACCACATTAAGTGATGGCTTTCCGTTTTTCAGGCTTACATTTCCGAATCCGGTAGCTGTTGAAATGAATGATGTAAAGTCCCCGATTCTTGAATCGATATACATTACCTGTTCAAGTGCATCATATCTCACTCCGGTGAGTCCCTGAAGCATTGCATAGCTCGACATGGCTCTTGCATACCAGTGACCGCATTCATATTCATCGAACGGATTCCTGATTCTCCCATCGTATCTATCGCGTGCTGTTCTCACTATCTCCAGCCCTTTTTCAACTTCACCCATCATCATCAGATGAGATGCAACCTGGTACTCAAAACCGGTCCATACTTCATCGCAGTAAACAAACGGGAGCGACAGCCTTCCGCCTTTCGGCCATGTACACAGCAACAATCCTCCTTCATTTCCAAGAGCATAAGATGGCCTCTGTGGATTTGGATGATCTGATAAATCCTTCCTGAAGTTATATTTGAAGACTGATTTCAGATGACTTGTAACCTTTTCAGAATCGACAACATTTTTAAGACCGCACACTTCACCGATCCAGTCGCCAAGAATTCCATCCGAAAGACATCCTTTGCCATACTGGTATTTTGGTCCTTCTGCTTTGAGCAGATTCAATGCTTCGTCTGATGAATATTCGGATGACCAGGAATCTTTTGAAGCTGTTACAGGATCGGCAGCATTCAACCCCTGCCACTTTATTTTTTGTATAAAATACTCTCCATCAAATAGTTCTGACTCAATGGCCTGCTTCCCTTTTTTATAAAGTGATTCATATTCAGAGACATCCTGACCAAGGTACTTGCCCATTTCACAAAAAGCTTTTAATGCGCCAAGGTAAAAGCTGGTGCACATTCCGTCTGGTCCCCAGAACTCAATATCGTATGTGTTATGATGCGGTTCCTCGAGGGCTCCTGTCAGGCGCGGATCCCATGTCTTTATTGCATAGTCCATGCTTTCAATCACTTTCGGGAAAAGCTTCTTAAGCCATTCTGTATCACCGCTGATATGCCAGTCGCGGTACACTTTCATAATCCCCCCAAGCTGACCGTCTGACGCTGCATAAAATGTAGTTGCAACCGGCCTTATTGGCAGTGCCGATCTGAAAGTCTGATGGCCTTCTTTATCCTGACTTGGGAAAAATTCAGTATTGCGAAGGGTACGTTCCAGGTTTGAAAAAAGATGCGGTATTGCCTGTGCATAATTCCAGACATGAGTACAGGAACCTGCACAGCAGCCTGAATTATCACCGCATCCCTCCCAGTTCCAGAGTTTTCCATCCCTTTGCCGCAAAACCGTCGGTGATTTAAGAATGGTGAGATTGGCAGCTATTGCTTCAATTACCTCCGGAGGAAGAGTAGTGCTGTAAAATGCATTGCTGAACAGCTCCGATTTACCAAG
>JBGOXH010000175.1:0-6007 GCA_041479075.1 Bacteroidia bacterium
CGATGATTATATTATTAAAGACAACAATCTCCTCGATAATCTGAACACTGCCATAAAAGAGATTTTCGAAAGAAAAAGTTGAAATCTATTTTAAAATAAAATTATAGGTTATTGTACCCTTCTGAATAAGAGGGGCATCCGGTTTTACTTCGAATTGTGCCTCCAGGGCAGCATCCTTTGCAACTTTAAGCAGGTATTCATCTAAGGTGCTGGATCCTTTGATACCAGGAACAGCCTGCACAACTTTTCCTGACCTGTCGACACTGACTTCGACTACAACTTTTCCTTCACCCTGGTAATCATATTTAGGTAACGGAAGTTTTTGAAATCCTCTGCCCTGGAGGTCGTATGAAATGCCTTTGTCGCCAAGGCCGCTGCCTTCACCCCGGTTTTGGGAATCAACAGCACCTGTTGGAACACCCTGGTTGCCCTGTCCACCCGTAACTCCTTCTCCGGTCGAAGTGGTGCCGGCATTTTTAGAGTTAGCCAGAGCATTTTTGGTTCTGTTGGTTAAATAGGCCTTGCGTTTTTGTTCAGCTTCAATTTTTTTTCTCTCAAGTTCCTCCTGTTCCTTCCTGGTCCTTTCTGCTTTAAGCTCTTCCCTGTGTTTTTTATCAGCTTCAATCTTTTCTAAACGCTTCTTTTCAGCTTCAGGGTCAACTTTTTTAACTGTCGGAGCTTCTTCAGTATTTTGTGTGAGTAAGGCATCTTCATTTGTATTTTTCGATGCATCTGATGGAAGGGGAGGAGAAGTCTTTTCCTGAACTGCCGGCGGAGATGGTTCAATCAGCCCCATGCCGGTTTCGTCGGTACCAAAATTAACAAGGATACCCTCTTCAGCTTTTGGAGGTGGAGTAGCTGAGAATCCAAGAACCAGCAACAAAGCAAGTACAGCCAGGTGGATTGATAATGTTCCAACTATTCCTTTCCTGCGTTCAGAAGGAAACCTGCGGATTTCGTTATTTGGGTGAGGTTGCAATTATTAATTTATAATTATTTTTCTGAGCAATATTTAAAACTTGTACAACGCTTTCAAAAGGAACGGTTTTGTCGGCATGGAGAGCAATATAAGTTTCAGGGGCACTGCCAAGTTTCTGTTTAAGAATATTTTCAAGCTCTTCCATTGTTGCAACAGGTTGTTGTTCAACGTAATACCTTTGATCGGCAGTAATAGAAACTGTAGTTTGAGGTTTTGCTGAAGTTTGTGTATCTCCTTTCGGAAGGAGAAGTTTCAATGCTGTGGGATGAACCAGTGTTGATGTTAACATGAAGAAAAGAAGCAAATTAAATACGACATCAGTCATACCCACTGAACTGAAGTTTACACTAATCTTATTTCGTTGCGTGATTGCCATTTTATCGGTCTGTTTTTACTGGTTCATTTAAAATATCCAAAAATTCAGTAAGGGTGGCTTCAAGATTAAAGACCACTCTCTCAACCCGGACTACGAGTGTATTGTAAGCAAAATATCCAAGGATACCAACAATAAGTCCTGCTACCGTAGTTATCAGGGCTGTGTATATTCCACCCGACATAAGTGAAACATCAATATTATTTCCTGCCTGTTCCATATTATAAAATGATTGAACCATACCGATAACTGTGCCAAGGAATCCAAGCATCGGTTCGGCACCTGTTATTGTTGCCAGAGTAGGGAATCCTTTTTCAAGCTTCGATATTTCAAGCCTACCGACATTTTCAATTGCAGTGCTGATATCCTGCAATGGTCTCCCCAGCCTGGTGATACCTTTTTCTATCATCCGTGCCGATGGGCTGTTTGTCGATCTGCATAACCCAAGTGCAGCTTCAATCTTGCCATCATGAATATAGTCCTTAATCCTGTTCATAAAATTCTGATCTTCCTTTGTTGCTTTTCTGATAACATAATATCTTTCAATAAAGATATAAGCTGCAACAAAAGACAGAAGTATGATAGGTATCATTACCCACCCTCCTTTAATTGCCAGGTCAAGCAGTGTAAGCTTCATCCCACCTGTTTGCTGCGGAAGAATAACTCCTCCCTGCAGAATGATTTGTGAATATCCCATATTTCCTGAATTATTCTTTTAATTACTACATTCCTGTTATTAACAGGCTATATTTCAACGTGCAAAGTTATTAAGAAACGTATTTACCTTGTGTTCTATTATAATGGATTAATAACAATGGAGAAATATTTATTAACTGCTAATAATGTTGGAGATTCCTCATTCCTCCCGCAAAGCGGGATTCATTCGGAATGACATGTTTTATTATGGATAAATGGGGGAGAGGAGGCGGAATGCAGGTCAGGCATTCCGCCTCCTCTCCCTTGTTCCCCCCAAAAAAATCGTGTCATTCCGAGTCCCGAGGACTCGGGACGAGGAATCTCCCTCTTTATTTCTCCTCTGCCTTTGTTTCTTTCTCCTTTTTCATCTCACTCTTCTGCTTTTTTCTGAAGAGATCAGAAAACTTGTCAAAATCCTGCCTGAAAAATAGTCCGAATCCCTGGGTGTACGGAGCTTGCTTACCAGTGTAGGGATTGTTAAACCTGTTAAATACCTTAAATTTTATTTTCTGAGTTATCTTGTACTCAATATCAAAATCGCCGGTCAGCTGATCAGTATTATCTATTGGTGCGCTTGTTGTTCCCCTCACATCAAAATTTCCATTTATCACCACTTTGTCGTTGAGGATTTGCGTCGATAATGCAAGCTGCACCTCGTCGGAGTTAATATTTTTATAACCCGGACGATAAGCAAATCCTATTTCAAAATCATTGCTGATCTGTGATAACCAGTTGCTTAGCTGATTTGAAACCATTTCAGTGGTTGTAACTGCCATAGCAGATGTCCCTGTGGATGTAGTGTTTGTCAGTGATGATCCGTAGGATGGATCAGCATAGAAGCTGTTCATTACCAGCAGGTACAGGAACTGACGGCTGAGTTCTTCTTCTGTTGTAATCACATTTCTCAGATAGGTCCGGGTAGCTTCGTCTGCCGTTGGCAGATAAATGTCGAGATTTACGACCGGATTAAATAGTTTCCCTGAAAGATTAATCTGGCACTCCACAGGAATTCTTTCATTAAATCTTTCGTCCTGAAGTATTTCATAAAGTGAAGCTTTAAGCTTGTAAATGGCTTTCAAGTCAATCTCAGCATTTTTGATATCTCCGTTGAAAGAAATCCTGCCACCATTTTCAACACTGAATGATTTATTCAGCATACTTCCAAGAGTAAAAAGATAATCTCCATCTTCGATTATATAATCTCCTGAAATCTTGAATTCACCTTTCTTATTAAGGTTTAAATTCAGATCACCTGATCCGTGTCCTTTTATCACATCACCTCCTTTTAAGTCGAAGATAAGTTGTACTTCTGCATCAGGCGACACTTCCAGGTCGAAGTTCAGATCAATTCTTGTTTTTGGAGTATTACTGGCTACAACCGGCTTTGATTGATGATTGGTGGTATCAGTGTTGATAAAAGTTATAAAGGAATATTCAGAGATTGTTTCTGATGAATTCAGAGGTATATAGAATTTTGTGTTCTTACCTGTTTTCGCAGAAATATCAAACGAAAGGGAGCCTGGAGTACTTTCAATTGTCGCTACTCCGGTTGCAAATACAGTACCATAAAACAGATTATTATCCTTGGGTCTTGTGTTCAGCACCATACAATCATTGGCATTGATTATAAGATCTGCGCTGTATCCTTTAAAATAATTGTGATAAACTGAACCATTCAGTGTTGCAGTATTGCCTTTTTCATCGGTTACCTTTATATTTCTAAAAATAATGTCATTTTTATCAAATCTGATTGAATCGTTTATCTTATATTTTGTCTGCAGGTAATCTATTTTCATGTAAGCGTTTTCGGCCATCAGCGCTCCTTTGAGTACCAGTTTATTAAATTCTCCTGAAAGGTCGACTTTCCCTGTTGCAGTACCACTGATACCTGAAGCAAATACTCTGAGGAGCGGATTCAGAGCATCGATTGGCAGATTGTCGGTTTTTGCAGTGAGATCTATTTTCTTTTTTGCAGGATCATAATTCCCATTGATCTCAAGCAGCTTTTTATTATCAAGATTATTTTCAGCATGGATATCAACAACCTTTTTCTCATTGTTCCATTCTGAGACAATTGAGAGATCACCGTAATCACTTTGAAGCAGGGATAAGTTATTGATTTTCACATTACTTTCAATTAGCGGGTTCTTGTAAAGATTTGTCAGCAAGACTTGTCCATTTAGTAATCCTTTTAATGAAAGCGAGATTTTGTCTGGCCTGTTATTCTTATTAATAAGATAATTAAGTGGAGAAATATCTATTCCTTTAAATTCAAGACGAAGCGTATCTCCGGGGTCGGCGGACAGAGTGCCATCGACAAGATAATATCGTTCTTTATTGCTGATATACAGCTTATTAATACTTACAGAGTTGGAATCCAGAACAATGCCTGAGCGGCTTATTTGCCATAAATTATTCCGACTGTAAAGGCGGGTTGAATCAATAGTAATTTTGAGGTAAGGATTCGCTTTTTCATTATCGCTTTTAATAAATGTTCCGGTTACAATGAAACTTCCCCGGTTCAGGTCGGTTCCCTTGTTATCCCAGCCAGTGGTTAAAACAAAGTTGTCGGGATGAGTATTCAGGTCAACCGTAAATCCCATAAGTTCATATTGTCCCAGCAGATTAAGCGAAGAACTTTTCACCTTTACAAGGAGATCTGGCGATAAAAAACTTGCATCTACCGATAAGTCTTTAAAAGTGTTTCCTTTAACGGTCAGAGTCTTTGCATCACCCCTGACGTTAATAATGCTGTCACCGAGAATTTCACCATTTATGATGCTTTTTTCAGCAAGCTGAATACCAGTATGAAAAAAACTATTGATCTTATCAGTGTTTTTAAAATTGATGTTGAAATTAAAGTTGTTAATGATTCCCTGCTGCGGTTCCGGTGCTGAAAAACGTGAGGGCATCATTGAGGAAAGTGCTGATTTAAATATAGTTCCAATTCCGGTAAAATTGTAGTAACCCCGCAGGTCGGCATCAACATAGTCGGTTCGGAGACTTATTGCAGGTTTGTCATTTTCAGTAAATGTCTTTATCGAGAAATCATACGAATCGAGTGTATTGCCATATTTCCTCAGATTTGAATTCAGAAGTTTTATTTCACCGTCAAGGTTATCAATACTGTTACCTTTGAAATTAGCCGTAAGTAACAATGAAAGCGACGACGATGTGTCAGATTTGTCGAAATTGAGCCTGTGAAGATCGGCATGTGCCAGATTCAGGGTGAAATCAAACTCAGGCAGTTCGCTGCTGAAATTAAACATCCCCAGAAGATCCATTTTTATATTATCCTCTGAGATTTTAATATTGCCATCCCATGTATTTTCGCTGAAAATTCCATTCAGGGAAATATTGCGATATTTATAATTATTTATTTCTATACTATCTATCAAACCTGTCAGATTACCATTGAATTTCTTCAGCGAGTACGCATATCCGTCGACATCTGCTTTCATGCTCAGATTGCCAAATAACTGGGGTTTGCCTGTTAACTGTCCAAGGGCAATGTTGCTTCCCTTGACCAATCCTTTAATTTGAAATTTATTTTTCCCCTGCGGCCTGAGTGAAATATCCGTACTGATTGTTCCTTCACTGGTAATTAACTTTCCATATGTCACAAAATCGGTGGTAAATCCGGTAAAGCTTCCATCAAAAGTTACTGTTCCCAGTTTATATAACAGTTCAGGAATCCTGATGGCATTTTTCCCCGGGATTTTAATTTTTTCAATATCTTTTGCATTGGTTACCAGATTATTAATACCAATATAAATAAATGAGTTGTCTATATCCGGCAGACCTGATAAATCAAAATCAAAGTCAAGCATGGTATAATCGCTGTACGACAAGTTAATATTCCGGCCTCTGAGTTCCGAAACTGTGCCGGAAACTTTTCCTGAAAACCATACCGATTCATTCATGTCTTTAACAAACGGTACAAAATATTTGAGATCGGA
>JBGOXH010000184.1:0-5808 GCA_041479075.1 Bacteroidia bacterium
CATTTCGAACATTGTCCATGTGCCTGTCAGATCAATTACCTGTGCTTTTGAGACAGTTGCCACTAAAAGAGATAATAAAACCATTGTATAAGTTTTCATAACTGGTAAGTTTAAGTTTTTGAAAGTTATTAAAATCCATGAAACTTTAAGCAGGATTCTTTTAATTTTTAGAGACAAGAATTTAAAGAGTCCATTAATTACCCTGTTTTCAATAAAAGAAAATTATATTTTCCTAAATTTGAATTATTCGCAAAAGTCCAGTAAAACAGCTAATAAAGGATAAATAATTATTATAATGAAACGAAGCGAAATAAACAAGATCATTGAAAATGCCAAAGCATTTATGGCAGAGAAACAATTCATCCTTCCCCCGTGGGCTTACAGGAGTCCGGATGACTGGAAGAAAAACAAATCCGGTGCTGAAGAAATAATAAATAATATGCTTGGCTGGGATATTACTGACTTTGGTTCGGGAGATTTTTATTCAAGAGGATTGTTCTTATTCACAATACGTAACGGGAAATTAGGTGTGGATAAGAAACCCTATGCTGAAAAAATTATGATAGTGGAAGAAAACCAGGAAACACCAATGCATCACCACTGGTCAAAAATGGAGGACATTATAAACCGAGGCGGTGGGAATCTTGTTATTGAGCTTTACAACACTGCCCCCGATAACACGCTTGCTAATACTCCGGTTCATTTTAAAATTGATGGAATAAGACATTCTGTTAAAGCAGGTAGCAAGGTAATTCTCACACCGGGAGAAAGTATATGCCTTGAACAGCATATGTGCCACAGGTTTTATGGAGAACCGGGCAAAGGAAAAGTGCTCGTTGGCGAAGTGAGCATGGTAAATGATGATACGATTGATAACTGCTTCTTTGAAGAAATAGGGAGATTTCCTGAAATTAATGAGGATACAGAACCGGTGCATCTGCTTGTCAATGACTATAAGAAATTCCTTTAAATAATTAAGTAATAATCCAGAAAGAATTAGTTATGGCTGGAAAAATTATTGTGTCCGGAGTTGGTTGCTGTCTAGTCGATTTGTTATATAATAATGTCGATTTTGGAAACGATGCTATTCAACCTTTTCTCTCAAAAAAACGAGGCGATGGAAGGCTGAATCCCGGCAAACTGGTTTTCCAGGAAGAATTTGAAAAACATTGCGGAAGTTCTATAGATCTCTTTATCAACAAGATAACAGGAGGAAGAATATATGATAAAATTAATATCGGCGGACCATCAATAGTGTCTTTAATCCATGTTGCACAAACAACTGATCCTGAAATATGTGAAGTACGTTTTTATGGACGAGCCGGAAAAGATGAAAAAGGAAAATACCTTCTTGCTTCACTGGAAAAAACACCAGTTGTACTTAGAGATTATAAACTGATTGGAAACAGAACTCCATCTACTGTTGTACTCTCTGATCCTGATTATAATAACGGCCATGGTGAGAGAATGTTCATTAACTCAATAGGTGCAGCTTGGGATTATAGTCCTGATGAACTCGATGATGATTTTTTTAATTCAGACATTGTCGTTTTTGGTGCAACAGCTCTGGTTCCCAGGATACATGATAAATTAACCACTTTCCTGAAGAAAGCAAAGTCAAAAGGATCTGTTACAGTTGTAAATACTGTATTTGATTTCAGAAACGAAAAGGCAAATCCTTCAAAAAAATGGCCAATGGGAGAGAGTGATGAAAGTTATCAGTTTATTGATCTTCTCATTGCTGACAAAGAAGAAGCCTTCCGCCTGAGTAACGAACACAACTCCCGTAATGCAATACAATTTTTCAGGGACAAAAAAGTCTCATCGGTAATAATTACTGATGGATCGAACGATATTCTTACATATTCTGACGGTAATTTTTTTACCTCTGATGGAATAATGAAAATGCCTGTTTCACAACGAATTAAAGACGAATTGAAGAGTGTCCGTACCGGTGATACTACCGGCTGCGGAGATAATTTTGCAGGTGGAATAATTGCATCTCTTGCAGTCCAGCTTCAGAATGGCATCAGGCATCCGGATCTCAGGGAGGTTTGCTGCCGGGGAATAGTCTCAGGAGGTTTCACATGTTTTTATATGGGAGGAACATATTTTGAAGAAAGATCTGGTGAAAAGCTGGAAAGAATCAAACCTTACTATGAATCCTACAAAATACAGATCTCAGACTAATTTCCGTAAAATCGTGATTTTCGGTGCAGGTAAAATTGGCCGGTCGTTTATTGGACAACTTTTCGGATCCGGAGGTTATAAGGTTGTTTTCGTAGATATTAATCCAGAGATCATTTCCAGGCTAAATCAACAGGGATGCTTTACAGTAATAACAAAAGGAGAAAAAGATGAAGAAATTACTGTCAGAAATGTTCAGGCAATATTGGCTTCTGATTCAAAAAAAGTAGCAGAGGCTGTTTCAACAGCAGGGATCCTCGCAGTTTCGGTAGGAAAAAATGCAATTGAAAAAGTTATTCCACTCATTGCTTCAGGCCTGAAAGTAAGGTACATACAAAATCCAAATCAACCGCTCGATATTATTATTGCCGAGAACATGATTGCTGCTGCAGATTTTATGAAAGGAAGGCTGATAAAAAATCTGCCTGCAGATTATCCTTTCGATGATCTGATCGGTTTGATTGAAACCAGCATTGGCAAGATGGTGCCAATTATGACTCAGGCAGAGTTGGAGAAAGATCCTTTGATGGTTTATTCTGAACCTTATAATACTCTGATTCTGGACGGGAAAGCATTTAAGATAACTGTTCCGGAAATAAAGGGGTTGGCTCCCAAAAACAATATAAAAGCCTGGGTTGACCGTAAAGCTTTTATTCATAATCTGGGTCATGCCACTGCTGCTTATTATGGAGTATACCGGCACCCTTCATTTGTTTTTATGTACGAAATCCTTGATGACAAGAAAGTTTTACAATTTACCAGAGATGTAATGCTTCAATCTGCAGATTTTCTTAAAGATGCTTATCCTAATGATTTTACAATCAATGAGCTTGAAGAGCACATCGATGATCTTCTTCATCGTTTCAGGAATAAATCACTCAGGGATACAATTTTCAGAGTTGGCCACGATTTAACGCGTAAGCTCAGCCGCGACGACCGGTTTATGGGAGCGATACGATTGGCAGTTAAATTTAACAGACCTCACGATAAAATATTGAAAGCAATGTCGTTTGGATTGTTTTTCAGAGCAAAAGACAATGAAGGAAATCTTTTCCAGTCCGATGTAAAATTCTTAAATGCTCTTTCAGCAGAATTTAAAGAGACTCTTATAAATTATTTGGACTTCGATCCGGAAGAAGATCGGATTGTTATTGAAAAGCTGAAAGACATGTATGATACACTTCGTAATAATACTGTTAATCAGTAAATTATGAAAATAGAGAATAATATTGTTTTACTGGAGGTAAATTTAAACGGTGGATCATATTCGGATTTTCATCTTAAAGATCAACCGATAAACCCGATTAACTGGCGCATTAATGATCCGGAAATGCCGCCATTTATGGGGCACTTTCTTTGCTTTGACAGATGGGGGCCGCCAACAGATGCAGAAAAAGCAAACGGCTTTAAACACCATGGAGAAGTCAATACTGTAAACTGGGAGATGCTTTCAAAACCACAATCTAAAGAAGGAGTGACAACCTGTTCAATGAGGTGCATCCTTCCGATGGGTGGTCTGCAGCTGACACGAAAAATTGAATTATCTGAAAATTACCCTTTATTTCATGTAACAGAAGAAATAAGGAATCTGAATAAATATGGCCGCATGTTCAATATTGTTCAGCATGTGACTCTGGCCTCTCCGTTCCTCGATAAATCAACCCTTTTCGATAATAATGCTGAAAAAGGTTTTGAAGACAAGGAAAATGGCAGTTTTAGTCAGGAAACACCTGTTATAAAATGGCCTGAAGCGGATCATGATGGCAGAAAAGTGAGCCTGCGCCAGTTCCGGGATAAATGGCCCAGGGTTTCAACTTTCATATACTGCGAAGGAGATAAGAATGGCTGGGTCACAGCCTGCAATCCGGAATTGAAGCTCATGCTTGGATATATCTGGAAAACAAAAGATTATCCATGGATCAATTTCTGGCGATCAATGGAAAATGATGATCCTGCCGCTTTTGGAATGGAATTCGGAACCACAGGATTGCATGAACCTTTTCCGGTAGTCGCCAGGAAAGGAAAAATTTTCGGGAGAAATATCTATGAATTTATTGATGCAGGAGAAGTCATTTGTAAATCCTATACAGCTTTTCTTGCTATAATTCCTGAAGATTATAAAGGAGTCGGGAAAATTGAGATCAATAATTCCTTGTTGATTATTAAAGAAAAGAGTGTGAGCTCCCGGGATATAAATTATCCATTAAAAGGAATTCACTTTAAGAATTAGATATTATTCGAAAGAAATTATTTCATCTTAAAAAATATCAAAATGAAAAGAAATATCATTTTCCTGGTTTTGTTAGCATTTATAATCGGCTTTAATTCATCTGTTTACGGCCAGAAGAAAAATGTAGCACAAGTAAGAGATACCATTCATGTGGTAGGGCATGCGCACATGGATATGAACTGGCTCTGGACATATTCCGAGACAATGCAGATGTGCAATGACAATCTCAGGCAGGTTGTTGCTTTTATGGATGAGTATCCTGATTACACCATGCTTCAAAGCCAGGCTGCCGTCTATAATTTTGTTGAGATGGTCGATCCTCCGCTCTTTGAGCTGGTTAAAAAGTATGTCAAAGCAGGCCGGCTTGAACTGGCCGGAGGAATGTGGACTGAAGGCGATATGAATATGTCGTCGGGTGAAGCAATTACACGTTCTTTCCTTCTGGGACAGCATTATTTTCTGAGCCGCTTCGGCAAAATGGCAAACATCGGCTGGCTCCCGGATAACTTCGGTCATATCTCACAAATGCCCCAGATACTTAAGCTTGCAGGCTGTGATTATTTCTATTTTCATCGTTGCAAACCCTACCTTGGAACTTTCTGGTGGACCGGCACTGATAACTCCGCAGTACTGGCATATGCCAACGACACTTATAACGGAAGCATAAATGCTGATCTTAAAAATGAAATTCAAAAATTTTCGCCCGATAAGCACAGGATACTTCAGATAACCGGAGTCGGTGATCATGGAGGCGGGCCGACACGTGCAAACATAGAAATGGTTCATCAGCTCGATAAGACACCAGGTTATCCGGCAGTTAAATTCACTACTGCGGGCGATTTTTTCAAAGAAGCATCGAAAGAAATGGTTGGCCGTCCGACACACCATGGTGAGATGCAGTTCATTTTTGAAGGCTGCTATACTACAGTGGCCGATATAAAAGCGGGCAACAGAAACAACGAAAATGCTCTTGCTGCAGCCGAATTTTTCAATACTCTCAGGTGGCTTAATGGCGATAAATACCCCGCTGAATCACTGCATGATCTATGGACTACATTGACATTCAATGAGTTTCATGATATTCTTCCGGGCTCGGCTATCAATGAGGCAAACAAGGAGGCAATAGCCCGTCATACGGAATTGCTGCGAAAGGCAACGGAATTAAAAAACAATGCTTTCCGAAAGATGTCAGATGAGGTTAAATTCCAGACAGGAAAAGGACAACCGGTCGTTGCTTATAACCTTCAGCCTGTAAACCGCAAAACTGTTGTTGAGGCAACTGTATATTCCAACTCGGAACCTGTCACAGCAAAAATAGCAGACTGGGGTAATTACTACGGTTCAAAATATATTAAACCTGTCGGCGGGAATGTTGCCTCGGTTCTCATCAC
>JBGOXH010000108.1:0-9277 GCA_041479075.1 Bacteroidia bacterium
CAAAGGGATGTAATTAAACTGTATCCTCAGCCTGTATACTGGGCACCATTTATCCTTATAGGTAATGGAAATGTTTCGGGGAATTGAACCAGAATAAATGTTTCCGATTGAATTTAAACGCAGAATAGCTCATCAGAATCAGATAGATCTCGATCTGCTTTTTAAAGCATTGAGTGAACCGTCACCGGTAAGTGTCAGAATTAATCCCAAAAAGTGGAACAAGCGACCTTTGAACTCTGAGCCGGTTCCCTGGTGCAATCAGGGCTGGTATCTTGAATCCCGTCCATCATTTACTTTCGATCCGTTATTTCATGCCGGATGCTATTATCCCCAGGAAGCCTCGAGTATGTTTTTAGAACAAGTTTTTAAGCAGGTAATAAGCTCCAGGGGAACTTTAAAAGTTCTTGATCTGTGTGGTGCTCCGGGAGGGAAAAGTACACACCTTTCTTTATTAATCGCGAACAAAGGATTGCTGGTTGCTAATGAAGTTATCAGGTCAAGAGCATTGATACTTGCTGAAAACCTTACGAAATGGGGATTATCAAATGCTGTTGTGACTCAAAGTGATCCATCGGCTTTCAGCAGACTACATGGATTTTTCGATCTTATCCTGGTCGATGCTCCTTGTTCCGGCGAGGGCATGTTCCGCGATCAGGTAGCATTAAGTGAATGGTCGGAAGAAAACACAGCACTTTGTTCAGAAAGGCAGAAGAGAATATTGATGGATGTCTGGCCGGCTTTAAAAGAGAACGGAATTCTTATCTACAGCACCTGTACATTTAATCCTGGTGAAAATGAACAGAATATAAAGTGGCTCACCGGGAAACACGAAGCTGAATCGGTACAGCTGAATTTATCTGGTTATGAGGGAATTACTGAGATCAATTACCAGGGAATTTATGGATATGGCTTTTATCCCGGAAAAATCATGGGTGAAGGTCTGTTCATTTCTGTCCTGAAGAAAAATAGCAGGCATGATGGAAACACTTTTAAGATTAAATCCGATATAAAAAGCAGATTATCAAAAGAAGAAAAAGTCATTTTCAATAAGTGGACATTGTTTTCTGAAGGAAGGCTCATGAAGTCTGGTGAAGATATTTATGCATTACCATGCAGCATTGATGATTATAATATTCTATCAAAGTATTTAAAAGTGATAAAGTCAGGTACCAGAATATGTACAGTTAAAAAGAAAAATTACCTGCCATCGCATGAAATTTCAATGTCAGTTTATTTAAAAAAAGACAGATTCCCCGTTATAAACCTTAATTTCAACCAGTCCATCTCTTATCTCCGCCGTGATAACTTAGTTTTGGAAAATGCTGTGAAAGGCTGGAATATAGCATGTTACAACGACGTAGATCTTGGATTCATTAACAATATCGGCAACAGGATAAACAATTACTATCCTGTCGAATGGCGCATCAGAATGAATATTCCCCAACATCCTGAGAGCAATATAATCAGGTGGTAATGATTATGATTCTCCTTTGTGTACCTTAGTGTTCCCGAGTACTCGGGATTGTGTTCCTTGGTGGTAAAAAATGACATCACGTGAATTTCAAATATTTGTCAAGCCGGCAGGTGCAGCCTGCAACCTTCGTTGCAGTTATTGCTATTACCTGAAGAAAAAGAACCTCTATCCGAAGGCAAGCACTTTTCTGATGTCTGATGATATTCTTGAAAAATATATTATTCAGCATATTGAAGCATCGACCGAACAGGTCATTATTTTTTCATGGCATGGAGGTGAACCCACATTAGCAGGAATCGATTTTTTCAGGAGGGCAATTAAATTTCAGAAGAAATACAAACCGGCAGGATGTACAATCATTAATGGTATTCAGACTAACGGAACGCTTCTTAACGATGAATGGTGCAGCTTTCTGGCAGATGAAAATTTCTCAGTTGGTATCAGTATTGACGGTCCGGGAGAGCTTCATAATAAGCATCGCCGGATCAGCAAAAAAGAACCTTCTCTTGCCCGGGTGCTAAAAGGATATAATCTATTACAAAAACACGAAGTAAATACTGAGATACTTTGTGTTTTAAATTCACACAATGTGAAATATCCCCTTATAATTTATGATTTCTTTAAGCAGATGGAAGCAGGTTTTATAACTTTTCTTCCTCTGGTCATAACTGCCATGGAATCTCCTTCACAAGTAACTCCTGATTCGGTTTCTGCAGAAGAATTCGGTCAATTTCTTATTAAAGTATTTGATAAATGGGTTGAAGAGGACATAGGTAAAATAAAGATACAGATCTTTGAAGAGGCTGCCAGAACAGCATTTAATCAGGAACATACGCTTTGTATTTTTAAGCCCGATTGCGGAGGAGTACCTGTTGTGGAACATAATGGTGATTTTTATTCATGCGATCATTATGTTGATAATGAGCATTTTCTGGGGAATATTATGAATAAGTCCATTGTATATTTTCTGGACAGTCCGTCGCAAAAAGCTTTCGGACAGGCAAAGTCAAGGACTCTTCCGAAATACTGTCTCGAATGTCCGGTAAAGGAGATGTGCAACGGAGAATGTCCGAAGAATCGGTTCATTAAAACTCCGGACGGCGAACCGGGATTAAATTATCTGTGTCAGGGATATAAGCTATTCTTTACTCATTGTCAGCCGTTCGTGGAGGCACTGAGATTGACCTGGCAGAATCAACATGAAGCCAAATAACATTACCTTAGTACACATTCTTTTAATCACATGTACTCACCCCCTTCTTTTCCCCCTCTCTGCTACGCAAAGAAGGGGAATTATTTGTAATTCAAGGATTTAACTCCCCCTCTTTACGAAGTAGAGAGGGGGTTGGGGGGTGAGTACGTGAGACTTATTTTATTTCAGCTTCTCTTTAAAGAACGCAACAGTTCTTTGCCATGCCAGCTTTGCAGCCTCTTCATTGTAACGGTCGGGGTTTGTATCATTATTGAATCCATGCCCGGTTCCGGGGTATGAAAAGATCTGATACTCCTTATTATTAGCTTTCAACGCCTCTTCGAAAGCCGGGATACCTGCATTTATACCGGCATCATTTTCAGCATAATGAGCCATTATAGGCGCTTTTATTTTTGCCACATCTTCAGCAGAAGGCTGCCTTCCGTAATAAGGAACAGCCGCATTAAGATCGGGCGAGTTGACTGCAACCTGATTGGTCATCGCACCACCCCAGCAGAAACCTGTACATCCGACTTTACCGGTAGATTTAGGATGTGTCTTTAGATATTTGACAGCGGCTACAAAATTCTTAACTGTCTGCTCATTGTTCAGCTGTTTAAACAGAGCTCCGACGTTGCTTATATCTTCAGGGGTACCACCAACCGGGGAGAGGGCATCAGGTGCCAGAACCAGGAATCCTTCTTTTGCCATTCTCCTTGTAACATCCTGAATATGAGGCACAAGACCCCTATTTTCATGAATGACAATTACAGCCGGGAATTTCTTCCCTTTTTTTGGCCGTGAAAGGTATGCTCTCATTTCTCCTGTCTCAGCAGGGTATTTGATGAATTCGGAAATTAAGTCAATTTCACCTTTAGGTTTAATGGCAGCATTTGCTTCATTTTCTTCTATTATTGGCAGAAGAGCCATTGCGGCAGCAGTACTCCCGGCAAAAATCGTAAGCTTCTTAATAAATTCGCGCCGGGAAGTATTTCCTTTCTTATAATCTTCGTACAAGTCACTGAATCTCTTTTCCATTGTTTTTCTTTTTAAGTTGCTGATGCGTACAAAATTTGTTACTTCATCAATTTACAAAAAAAAATGAAAACATACATTTTTTAAAACCGAATTATTAGTTTCGTTGTTTATTCACTAAGGGATCAAATAATAATATGAAACAGGATATTGAAATTGCACAGGAGGCAAAAATAAAGCCGATTGTAAAAATAGCCGAGAAGCTTGGCATACCTTATGATGATCTGGAATTATATGGCAAGTATAAAGCAAAAATTCCTCTCCATCTTATTGATGAGGAGAAGATAAAAAAGGCGAAACTGATTCTTGTCACTGCAATAACTCCCACACCGGCTGGTGAGGGAAAAACAACAACGTCAATAGGATTGGCCCAGGCATTAAACCGAATCGGGAAGAGAGCTACAGTCGTTCTGAGAGAGCCTTCCCTTGGCCCTGTTTTTGGAATAAAAGGAGGAGCTGCCGGCGGCGGTTATTCGCAGGTAATCCCAATGGAAGACATCAACTTGCACTTTACTGGTGATATTTCGGCTGTAGAAAAAGCACATAACCTTCTTGCTGCACTGATTGATAATAATATTCAGTCGAAAGAAGGGAACCTTGGTATCGATCCGAGGACAATAGGATGGAAAAGGGTGATGGATATGAATGAGAGATCTTTGAGGGATATCGTTATTGGCCTTGGCGGTACAACCGAAGGAGTCCCACGGCAATCCGGTTTTGACATTACTGCAGCCTCGGAGGTAATGGCAACACTTTGTATTGCAAGAGATCTCGGCGATCTTAAATTCAAACTCGGAAATATTTTTGTCGGGTATACATACTCTGACAAGCCTGTATTTGCCCGCGACCTTAAGGCCCAGGGTGCAATGACAGCTCTTCTGAAGGATGCGATAAAACCTAATCTTGTACAAACACTCGAAGGAACTCCTGCTCTTATTCATGGCGGACCATTCGCAAATATTGCACAGGGAACAAATTCTATAATTGCCACAAAGACAGGACTTTCGCTGAGTGATATTGTTGTTACTGAAGCAGGCTTTGCAAGTGAGCTGGGTGCCGAAAAATTCTTTGATATAAAATCACGATTTGGCAACCTGAAGACACATGCTGTTGTAATCGTTGCAACAGTCAGGGCTTTGAAATATCATGGAGGCGCGAAGCTATCCGCACTTCAGAATGAAAATATTGATGCTCTTCAGAAAGGTTTTGAAAATCTTGACAAGCATATTGAAAACATGAAATATTTCGGATTCAATCCAATAGTTGCAATAAACAAGTTCGATTTGGATACAGATGCTGAACTGGAACTTTTACTGAACCATTGCAAATCTCAAAATGTGAAAGCTACCGTAAATAATGCCTGGGCAAAAGGGGGGGAAGGAGCTATTGAGCTGGCGAAGAAAGTGCTTGAGTCAATTACCGATTGTCCTGATTGTTATAAGCCTCTTTATGATCTTTCATGGTCATTCGAAGAAAAAATCGAAACCATCTGTAAAAAAATGTATGGTGCCGATCATGTTGAATATGCTTTAAAAGCAAAAACACAGCTCGAAAAAATAGAGAAGTTAGGACTCGGTAATCTTGCAGTCTGCATTGCCAAAACCCAGAAATCACTTTCTGATGACCAGAACAAACGTGGCCGTCCACGGGGATTTACAGTTAAAATCAGGGAGGTGGAGCTCTCTTCAGGAGCTGGCTTTATTGTTCCGATAGCGGGTACAATAATGCGTATGCCAGGATTGCCTGAAAATCCTTCAGCTGAAAAAATCGATATTGATGCAAATGGCAAAATTTCAGGACTCTTCTAGCATTTCAGATAAATTTCAGCCGATTTTTATAACTTTATGACCATCAAAAATATAATTGTTATGAAGAGAATTTCATTTTATATCCTGTTGATTTCATTGATATTCACTGCCTGCAAGAGATACAGCAAATATGAAGGTGTTGCATTTACCGAAAAGGAGCCGCGCGACTGGGAAAACCCCGGAATGTTCAATCAGAACAGGGAATATCCCCATGCAACGCTCATCAGCTTTAATGATGAAGAGTCAGCTCTTGAAGGAGTGAAAACAAATTCTCCAAATTATTTATCACTTGACGGAATATGGAAATTTCACCTGGTAAAATCGCCCGATCAGAGGCCATACTGGTTTTTTAAAGATGATTATGATACCCGCGACTGGGATAATATTGAAGTCCCTTCTAATTGGGAAATGAAGGGATATGACGTTCCGATATATGTCAATATCTCATATCCGTTTAAAAAAAATCCACCTTTTATACCACACGAATATAATCCTGTCGGATCCTATAAAAGAGATTTCAAAATTCCTTCAGGGTGGAGAAACAAGGAAGTTTTTCTTCAGTTCGGCGCTGTCGCATCAGCTTTTTATGTATGGGTAAATGAACAGCTTGTAGGTTACAGCCAGGATAGTAAGACTCCGGCAGAATTCAATATCACGAAATATCTCAGAAGAGGTAATAACTCGCTTGCTGTAGAGGTCTATCGCTGGTGCGACGGAAGTTACCTTGAAGACCAGGACTTCTTTCGAATGAGTGGAATTCAAAGAACTGTATTTCTCCAGGCGAGACCAAAAACTTTAATTAATGATTTCTTTGCAATCGGTGACCTGGTAAATAATTACAAAGATGGCTTACTAAAGCTTGGAGTCTCTCTGAAAAACATTAGTGGTAAAGAGAGCGATTTCGTCGTTGAGGCCTCAATTTTCGACAACGGGCAGGAGCTTTATTCAGAGTCTAAAAACGTCAAACTTGCTGATAATAAGGCTGATATTAATTTTGAAAAGAGCTTGCCTGAAATAAAAAAATGGTCTGCTGAGACTCCTGATCTTTATTCCCTGGTAATAAGCCTTAAAGATAAAGATGGAGATATCCTTGAGAGTGTCAGCTCAAAAATCGGGTTCCGTAAAGTGGAAATAAAAGATTCACAATTACTTATAAACGGAGTTGCAATCCTGATCAAGGGAACAAACATGCATGAGCATGATGAAATTAACGGGCATGTTATTGATGAGGCATTGATATTAAAAGACATCCGTACGATGAAGAGCTACAATATCAATGCTGTGAGGACATCGCATTACCCGCAGCAGGAGCTCTGGTACGAAATGTGTGACAAATATGGTCTTTACCTGATCGATGAAGCAGATATCGAATCTCATGGTATAGGATATGATAAGGATGTAACCCTTGCCGATAAGCCCGAATGGGCAGCTGCACATCTCGACAGGATGCAGAGAATGGTTGAGAGAGATAAAAATCATCCTTCAGTAATAATCTGGTCACTTGGGAACGAAGCAGGAGACGGTCACAATTTCCTGAATAATTATAAATGGGCAAAAGCCAGAGACGCTTCGCGTCCGGTGCAGTATGAACGGGCAGAACACAGTACAAATACTACTGAAAGGCACTCAGATATTTATTGTCCGATGTATGCAAGGATCGGTCAGATTGAAGAATACGCAAAAGATGAAAAGAACGACAGGCCGCTTATTATGTGCGAATATGCTCATGCAATGGGGAACTCGACCGGTAACCTGCAGGATTACTGGGATGTTATTGAAAAATATCCGAAGCTGCAGGGTGCTTTTGTCTGGGACTGGGTTGACCAGGGGATCCTGCAGACTGATGAGAGCGGAGAAAAGTACTGGGCTTACGGCGGTGATTTTGGCGAAGAGGGTGTCCCGAGTGACGGGAACTTCTGCATTAACGGTCTTACCTGGCCTGACAGGACTCCAAAACCCGGATTAAGTGAGGTTAAAAAGGTTTATCAATATGTTGGTTTTGAGGCTGTTGACCTGAAAAGAGGGTTAATTAAAATTAAAAACAAATACGATTTTACCAATCTGTCAGCGTTTAATATTGACTGGGAAGTAGTTACTGATGGATCAGTTTTGCAGTCAGGAAAACTGTCACTACCCGATATGAAACCAAAAAATGAAACACTTGTTCTGCTTCCTCTTGAAAAAATCAATCCTGCTCCCGGAACCGAATATTTTTTGAATATAAGGGTTTTGAGAACTGAAGAATGGAATTTAGTACCACCGGATCATGTTTATGCTTCAGCACAGTTTAAGCTGCCTGTGGAAGGAGAACAGGTTAAAATCATTCAGGGCGAATCAGCAATTCTTCAGTCAAAAACTGTTGGTAATAAGCTTGAGGTTGCCGGAACGGATATGAAGATAGTTTTCAATCTTGAGACAGGCAGGATGGAATCTTACAATTTTAAGGGGAAAGAGCTTCTGCTGAAGGGTCCCGAACCTGATTTCTGGAGACCGCCAACCGATAATGATTATGGCTATGGAATGGATAGTTGGTTAGGTGTCTGGAAAAAAGCCGGTGAGAGAACTTCTGTTACCAAAGCCGATATAAGCCAGCCTGAGTTGGGGAAAATTGTTGTTGTTTTCAGGTACGATATTAAAGGTATTAAGGGTGAGAAAATTGCAGGCTATTCGACTGTCTACACAATACTTGGATCGGCAGATGTAATTGTTTCAAACTCATTTGAGAAAATATCAGAAAAAATCCCTGAAATTCCCAGGATGGGGATGCAGATGCAGCTGCCCCAGGAATTTATGAACCTTAAATGGTTCGGCAGAGGGCCTCATGAAAACTATGCCGACAGAAAGACATCGGCCGATGTGGGTTTATATGAAAGCACTGTTGCCGATCAGTATGTTCCTTATGTCCGCCCCCAGGAGAACGGTTATAAGACCGACACCCGCTGGCTTACCCTGACTGACGATAATGGTTCAGGTATACTCGTTTCAGGAAATCCGCTGTTCTGCTTTGCAGCCCTGAATAATATACATGATGATTTTGAATCGCCAGGTAAATTATCTCAATACAGGAAGGACGCAAAAACTGCCAATACTCATATCAACAATGTTAAGCCCCGTGAGCTGGTCAATCTTAATATCGACCTTGGTCAGATGGGAGTGGGAGGTGATGATTCGTGGGGTGCACAGATACATCCGGAGTACCGGCTTCTTGACAGAAGATATGAATACTCATTCAGGATACGTCCGATTGTGAAGGAAGATGATGTCCTAAAGCTGGCTAAAGAGAGATTTTGAGAGTTCTCGCCCTTCATTCTTCCTATATTTCTTCGTAGAAATAGGCTGTTTTCTCATCCGCATCGTCCCACGAATAAATCTTTTTCTTGCGGTTTAAAAAGAAGAAGTTCAGGATGGCAAAATCGCCGGCGCACATTGTTGTATGCACAAAAAGCACGAGAGAGAGACTCCACTTCCATAGGCCGGGAAGAAAGAAAATGAGAATCAGGAGAGCTATATTAACGGTAATGAACGGGATAAGGGCAACAAACCAGTACTGCCTGCGGGTAATAACATGCCGGTGAGCAGTGACATAGAAAATATATTGCTTCAGATCGACTCCAATCCTGATTCTCCTGACACCGGTAAGATAAAAGGGAATAATATGCATGAGTTCATGGACAGGGATTATTAAAATCGGGAAGACAATCAGCCCGAGAATTGAATGAAGCAAAATACTCTTTAAATGAAAATATCCTGCAATATTGATTCTGATTG